>JASHVV010000241.1 GCA_030044385.1 Gammaproteobacteria bacterium | reverse complement strand
GCGCAGACGGTGGATCGCATGGTCAACGTGTTCCCGTCCGACAAGCAATCGCACGTTCGGACGATGCTTTCGACTTCGCTGCGCGGCGTCGTCTCCCAGCAGCTGCTGCAGCGGGCCGACAAGCAGGGGCGCGTGGCGGCGCTGGAGATCCTGATCAACACGCCCGCCGCCGCGAACCTGATCCGCCAGGGCAAGCTCGACCAGCTCGAGAACGCCATGCAGTCCGGCGGCCAGTTCGGCATGCGCACCATGGACACCGCCATCCAACAGCTGCTCGAGCAGCGGATGATCACCGGCAAGGAGGCCTACAAGAAAGCCATCAATAAGGCGAAGTTCGAGCCGCTCAAGGACGCGGGCTGAGGCCCGAAATCGCCCGGGACCGGCGCGCGAGCGGGCCGCCGCCGATCGGTGGCGCCTCACGGGCTGTCGCGGCCTGCAGGGTCCTGTAAACTGCGGGAATGGCTGAGAAACTCTTCGTCACCACCGCGCTGCCCTACGCCAATGGCCCGTTCCACATCGGGCACATCATGGAGTACATCCAGGCGGACATCTGGGTCCGCTTCCAGCGCATGCAGGGCAACCAGGTCCATTTCGTGGGCGCCGACGACGCACACGGGGCGCCCATCATGCTCAAGGCAGAGGCGGAGAAGATCAGCCCGCAGGAGCTGGTCGCGCGGATCGCCTCAGGAAGGCCGAAGTATCTGCAGGGATTCCACATCAGCTTCGATCACTGGCACTCGACCGACTCGCCGGAGAACGTCGCGCTGTCGCAGGACATCTACCGCCGGCTGAAAGCCGCCGGGCTCATCTACTCGAAGCCGGTGGAGCAGTTCTACGACCCGGTCAAGCGGATGTTCCTCGCCGACCGGTACATCAAGGGGGAATGCCCCAACTGCCACTCCAAGGACCAGTACGGGGATGCCTGCGAGGTCTGCAGCACGGTGTATGCGCCGACCGATCTCATCGAGCCGTACTCGGTGCTCACCGGCGCGAAGCCGGTGCTGAAGACCTCCGACCACCTCTTCTTCCGGCTCTCCGATCCGAAGTGCGTCGACTTCCTCAACGGCTGGACCACCACGCCGGGAAGGCTGCAGCCGCAGGTCGCCAACAAGGCGCGCGAGTGGCTTTCGGGCCCAGGCGAGAACCCGGGCGACCAGGCGCTCGGCGACTGGGACATCTCCCGCGATGCGCCCTACTTCGGCATTCCGATCCCGGACGCGCCGGGAAAGTATTTCTACGTCTGGCTCGATGCGCCGATCGGCTACCTCGCCTCGCTGCAGAGCTACTTCGCCAGCGGCAAGGCCAGGGCGAACGGCGAGCCGCGCAGCTTCGAGGAATTCCTGGCGGCGCCCGATACGCGGCAGGTCCACTTCATCGGCAAGGACATCATCTACTTCCATACGCTCTTCTGGCCGGCGATGCTGAAGTTCGCGGGACCGCCGTACAAGGTTCCCGACAACGTGTACGTACACGGCTTCATCACGGTCTCCGGGGAGAAGATGTCGAAGTCGCGCGGCACGGGCATCAGCCCGCTGCGCTATCTCGACATCGGCATGAATCCGGAGTGGCTGCGCTACTACATCGCCGCGAAGCTGAACGCCAACGTCGAGGACCTGGATTTCAACCCCGACGACTTCATCGCCCGCGTCAACAGCGACCTGGTCGGCAAGTACGTCAACATCGCGAGCCGCGCGGCCAACTTCATCACCCGGCATTTCGACGGCGCGCTGGCGTACGCGGGTGACATCGACGCGCTGCGCCGGCAGGCCGGCGAGCTGGCGCAGCAGGTCCGGGAAAGCTACGCGACCCGTGAATTCGGCCGGGCGATGCGGGAGATCATGGCGTACGCCGACCGCATCAATCAGGAGTTCGACGCGCGCCAGCCGTGGGTGCTCGCGAAGGACCCCGCCAGGCGGGCTGAGCTGCAGGACATCTGCTCGCGCACCCTGTACGGGTTCAAGCTCTTGAGCGTCCTGCTTGCGCCTGTTCTTCCCGACGTCGCCGCTCACGTGGCCCGCGAGCTGTTCGGGCTCGATCGGCCGTTCCGCTGGTCGGATGCCGGCGAGCCGCCGCAGCGCGTCAACCCCTACCAACATCTGATGACTCGCGTCGATCCGAAGCAGCTCGACGCTCTCTTCGACGCCGACAGCCCTGTGGGCGGAAAACCCGCGGCCGCGAAAGACGCCGCCGCCGCCGCCGCGACGATCTCCATCGATGAGTTCAAGCGCCTCGACCTGCGCGTGGCGCGCATCGTTGCCGCCGAACAGGTAACCGGCGCCGACAAGCTCCTGAAGCTCACGCTCGACCTCGGCACCGAGACCCGCACGGTGTTCGCCGGCATCAAGTCCGCATATGACCCGGCGACACTGACGGGCCGTCTCACCGTCATGGTGGCGAACCTCGCCCCCCGGAAGATGAAGTTCGGCGTCTCCGAGGGCATGGTGCTCGCCGCGAGCAACGAATCCGGCGGTCCCTACCTGCTCTCGCCCGACAGCGGCGCCGCTCCGGGCATGCGGGTGAGCTGATCCTCAGATGGCAAGCGCCGACGACATCGACGCGCTTCTGCCGCAAACCCAATGCACGCGCTGCGGCTATCCGGGTTGCCGCCCCTATGCCGAGGCGATCACCCGCGGTGAGGCCGGGATCAACCACTGCCCGCCCGGCGGCGCCGCCACGATCGCAGCGCTCGCGACACTGTTGCAGCGCGAGCCCCTGCCGCTCAACCCCGCCAACGGCGTGGAGGGCCCGCCGCTGGTCGCGCAGATCGACGAGGCAACCTGCATCGGCTGCGCCAAATGCCTCCCTCCCTGCCCCGTCGATGCCATCGTCGGCGCGCGCAAGCAGATGCACACCGTGGTCCTGGAGCTTTGCACCGGCTGCGAGCTCTGCATCGCGCCCTGCCCCGTGGATTGCATCTCCATGGTCCCGCGGACTTCCCTCGCCGGTGCGCCCGCGGCTCCCGACGCGCCCGCCAACCGCCAACGTTTCCTCGCTCACGGCGATCGGCTCACCCGCCACGCCCGCGAGCGCGACGCCCTGCTCGCCTCGCGCAAGCAGCTGGCAGGCCCCGGCGCGCTGCCGCAAGAGATCTGAGGTCACCCGTGCACCCCGCCACCCGCCGCGCCATCTTTCGCCGCCTGGCCGCCGCCAACCCCGAGCCGAAAACCGAGCTCGAGCACTCGAGCCCCTTCGAGCTGCTGGTCGCCGTCATGCTCTCCGCGCACACCACCGACAAGAGCGTCAACGCCGCGACCCGCAAGCTCTTCCCCGTCGCCAACACCCCCGCGGCCATCCTGGCCCTGGGCGAGGAAGGCGTGAAGCCCTACCTCAAGACGGTAGGCCTCTACAACGCCAAGTCCAAAAACCTGATCGGCCTCTGCCGCATGCTGATCGAGCGTCACGCCGGCCAGGTCCCCGCCGACCGTGAGTCCCTCGAAGCGCTTCCCGGCGTAGGCCGCAAAACCGCCAACGTCGTCCTCAACATCGTCTTCGGCGAAACCGAGATCGCCGTCGACACCCACATCTTTCGCGTCGCCA
>JASHVV010000240.1 GCA_030044385.1 Gammaproteobacteria bacterium | reverse complement strand
AGAAGACCGGCGAGCAGGCGCTGAAGCCATTCGGTTATGACCTCTTCGCGCAGTTCCCGATGGGTTTCAATCCGATCACCAACGTGCCGGTTCCATCCAACTACATCGTGGGGCCGGGGGATGCGCTGGACGTGCTGCTCTACGGCAACGAGAACCACGCCTATGAGATGGTCGTGGCGCCCGACGGCCAGATCAACTTTCCGCAGCTGGGGCCGATCGCCGTCGGCGGACAGCTCTTCAGCGCCGTGCAGGCGGAGATCGAGTCACGCGTGGCGCACCAGATCATCGGCGTGCGCGCCAGCGTCACCATGGCGGAGACGCGCTCCATCCAGGTCTTCGTGATGGGTGATGCGTATGAGCCGGGGTCCTACACCATCAGTGGCTTGGGGACGATCACCTCCGCTCTCTATGCCGCGGGCGGCATCCTGAAAACCGGCTCCATGCGCAGGATCGAGCTGAAGCGCGACGGCGCAGTGGTGCGCACCCTCGATCTCTACGACCTCCTGATCCACGGCAGCACGGCGGACGACGTCAAGCTGCTCCAGGGGGACGTGGTGTTCGTGCCCCCCGTCGGACACACGGTTGCGATCGATGGCCAGGTCGAGCGACCCGCGATCTACGAGATCAGGAACGAGACGACGCCGGCGCAGATGATCGCTCTGGCCGGCGGACTCACGCCGGATGCGGACACGTCAAACGCGACGGTCACGCGCATCCAGCCGAACGGCGAGCGCGTCGTGTTGCCGCTGGAGCTCGGCTCGGGAGCCGCCGAGGAGGGCCTTGGCAACGGTGACTATATTCACGTGCCGCAACTGAAGCCGACGCTCGATTCCGCGGTGACGCTGCAGGGCAACGTTTATAGCGCCGGTGTCTATCAGTACCGCCCGGGCATGCGGCTCACCGACGTCATCCGTTCCATAGACGACGTCAAACCCGCTTCCGATCTGCACTACGTGCTCATCCGTCGGGAAGTGCCGCCCGACCTGCACGTTGAGGCGGTCTCCGCCGACCTTGCCGCGGCATTGGCCCGGCCCGACACGGGCGCGGATCCGGTACTGATGCCCCGCGACCAGATCACGGTGTTCGATCTCTCCTCGAGCCGCGACCGGATCGTCCAGCCCATCCTCGACGAGCTGCGGACGGAGTCGACCGAGGCGCAGCCCGACCAGGTGGTGAGTGTCGAGGGCAGCGTCAACGTCCCGGGACAGTACCCGCTCGAGCCCGGGATGACCGTGGCCGATCTCATCAGGGCGGGCGGCGGTCTGGCCGATGCCGCCTTCACCGGCACCGCGGAGCTGACTCGCTACGCGGTGGGCCCCGGGGGCACCCGTGGAACGCGGATCATCGACATCGATCTGAAGCAGGCGCTGAGCGACGACCCCGCGGCCGACGTGAAGCTCCAGCCCTTTGACGTACTGAGCGTCAAGGAAGTCTCGCAGTGGGCGGATCAGGAGACCATCACGCTGGCGGGTCAGGTGCGCTTCCCCGGAACCTACACGATCAAGCCCGGCGACACTCTCAAGACCGTGCTCGAGCGGGCCGGAGGGCTCACGCAGTATGCCTTCCCGCAGGGCGCGGTGTTCACCCGGCTGGAGCTGCAGAGGCGCGAGCAGCAGGAGATGGATCTGCTCGCCCAACGGATGCGGATCGAGCTCGGGGTGCTGGCCCTTCGGGCCGTGGCGACGACTCAGGGCGGGAACGTCGGCGACGCCTCGAGCGCGCTGATAGTCGGCCGCTCGCTGCTCGCGCAGCTGCAGGCCGAAAAAGCGGTCGGACGGCTGGTCATCAACCTGCGCGGCATCATGCGCGAGGCCCCCGATTCCCGCTACGACGTCGTGCTGCGAAACGGCGACGAGCTGATCGTGCCGAAGTTCGAGCAGGAGGTCACCGTCATCGGCGAGGTCCAGGATGCGACGTCGCATCTGTACAATCCCGATCTGTCGCGGGACGATTACATTCGCCTGAGCGGCGGCTACACCGCGCAGTCCGACCCGAAGAGAGTGTATGTCGTGCGTGCCGATGGCAGCGTGGTTGCGAGCCAGGGCAGCCGCTGGTTCAATCGGGGGTCGAACGTCCGGATCGAGCCGGGCGACACCATCGTGGTGCCGATCAACGCGGAGCAGATGCTGCCGCTGCCGTTCTGGGAGGCCATGACCGGGATCGTCTACAACGTGGCGATCGCGGTCGCGGCGATACACGGGCTGTAGGACTCTCCTGAAGATGCCGAGACCGCCGTGCACCCGTGGAGACAACCCAGTGTTGCCGTGCTGCTTGCGACCTGCAACAGCGGGAGCCTCATCGAGCCGCAGCTGAGGTCGCTGCGGGAGAATCGGACGCCCTTCACCCTGCATTGGCTGGACGACCATTCGACGGACGGCACGCCGGAGTTGGTGCGGCGCCTGGCCGAGCAGCTACGGCTGCCCCATCGTGAATGGCATTGCCCGGCGCGCCTCGGCGTCCCGGCCTCGTTCTTCGAGCTGTTGGAATCCGTCGCGGCCGACGCCTATCTCTTCTGCGATCACGACGACATCTGGCAGCCGGGAAAGATCGATGCGACCATCGCGGCTCTCGCGGCGCGGCCGCAGGCACCGGCGCTCTGCTTCTCCGAGCCGCTGATCTTCGCGGGCAACGATCCCGCCGGCGCGCGGCCCTACTTCGAGGTGATCGGCGTGTCCTCGGAGGCGGCGCAGGCGCTGCCGCGGGCCTTCGTTCTCAACCCCGCGGTCGGCAATACCGTCGGGCTGACGAGCGCTCTGCGCGATATCTATCTGACGCACAGGGAGATAGCGAGGGCGCACGCGGTCATGCACGACTGGTGGCTCTACCTGATAGCCAGGGCGTGCGGTGTCGTCACGCTGATGCGCGACGTGCCCACGAGCCTCTACCGGCAGCACGCGCGCAACGTGTTCGGAGTCGGATCACGACGCCGGCGGCGCACCCCGCGCAGAATCTGGCGGGACGAGCAGAATCTGCGGCGGCTCATCGCGCGCCAGGCCGAGGGGTTCCTGCTCGCCGCACCGACTCTCGGCTCGGCAGAGGCGCTGGAGGTGCTGCTGAGGTCGGCACGCTGGACCTCCGAGTGCCATCACCGCCGCTCGATCGCGCGGCTGCTCGAGCAGGCGCGCCACCGGGCGCTGCCGCTGCCGCTGAAGAGGCTCGGCTGGAGCGCCCTCGTCAGCCTGCTGTCAGATGCATAGCCGGCTCGCGCAGCGTGCGGCGCGCCTGCGGCACGCGGCGGGCAGGGCGGCCACCTCGCGTCTCGGCGCGAACGTCGCCTCGCTCTACGCGGCGCAGGGACTCAACTACCTGGTGCCGCTCATCGTCCTGCCCTATCTCCTGCGGGTTCTGGGTCCGGTCCCGTTCGGCGCGATAGCGTTCGCGCAGTCGTTCGCCACCTACCTGCAGATCCTGACGGACTTCGGCTTCAACTTCAGCGCCACCCGGTCCGTCTCGCTGTGCCGCGACCAGCCGCAGGACCTCGCGCGGATCTTCTGGACGACTCTGGCGGCGAAGGCCGGCTTGCTGCTCGCGGCCGCGCTGGTGCTGTTTCCGGTCGTCTGGTACCTGCCGGTGCTGCATCGCCACGGGACGGTCATCGGTCTCTCGTGCCTGGCCGTGCTGGGCTCGGTTCTCCTGCCGCAATGGTATTGGCAGGGCCTCGAGCGAATGCGCACGATGGTCATCATGCAGGTGGGCGGCAAGCTGTGCATGCTGGCGGCGGTTTTCGCGCTCGTTCACGCGCCGAGCGACGAGGCGAAGGCGGCCGCCATCCTGGCGTTGCCTGCCCTTCTGGCCGGCGGCGCCTGTCTCGCCGCCGTGGCCTTCATGGATCCCGTCCGCTGGTACCGGCCTACGGCGCGCGATGTCTGGGACGCGATGACCTCGAGCTGGCACCTGTTCGTGTCGGGCGCCGCCACGAGCCTCTACGTCAACAGCAACGTGTTCCTGATAGGCCTCATCTGCGGCGACTACCAAGTGGCGCTCTACAGCCTCGCCAACAAGATCGCGCTCGCCGTGTTTGGCATGCTGACGCCGATCGCGCAGGCAGCGTTCCCGCGCGCGAGCCTCCTCTTCGGCCGCGCGGTTCCCGAGGGCAAGGCCTTCGTGCGACGGCTCTCCCGCTACGTCGCGGTGTTGGCCGGAGCGCTGTCGGTCGGGCTCGTGGCGTCGGCGGGCGAGCTCGTCAAGGCATTCGGCGGTCCGAGGTTCGTGGGCGCGGTACCCGTGTTGCGCATCATGGGTCTGCTGCCGCTCGCGCTCGCCGCGGCCACCATTCTGGCGCAGATGGTGATGATCAACGTCGGCCTCGCGCGGCAGCTCAGCCGGATCTATCTGGCCGCCGGAATCGCGAGTCTATGCCTGCTGCCGCCGCTCGCCAGCCGTTTCGGCGCCGTGGGCGGCGCCGAGTCGTTGCTGATCATCGAAAGCGCGGGACCCGTGCTCATGGCGCTCGCGATCCGCCGCTCGCGATTGCTGCGGCCGCAGCGGCCGGCGGAGACCGGGTGATGCCCGACAGGCCGTCCATCTGCGCCGTCGTGGTCACTTACTTCCCGAAGCCCGAGTGCGCCGACAACCTGCGCGCGTTGCGGCCGCAGGTCGGGAAGATACTGATCGTCGACAACGGCTCGGGACCCGGCTCCTTCGAGCACCTGGCAGCCATTGCGGACGAGCTCGACGCGGCGGTGATTCGCATGGGCCGG
>JASHVV010000239.1 GCA_030044385.1 Gammaproteobacteria bacterium | reverse complement strand
AAATTCCGCATGGGCCCGCGCGGCCGGATCAACAAGTTCGTGTCCGGTCCCGACATGACCGCGGCCGGCATGGCCGGCCAGGTGTGCAAGCTCGCCCGCGATCTGCCCTACGAGGCCGTGTCGATCGGCTATCCCGGACTGGTATTGCGCGGGCGGATCGCCGCGGAGCCTTTCAACCTCGGTGCGGGTTGGGTCGGCTATGACTTCGAGAAGACTTTCGGCCATCCGGTACGGGTCATCAACGATGCGACCATGCAGGCGCTCGGCAGCTACGAAGGCGGCCGGATGCTGTTCCTGGGACTCGGCACGGGCCTCGGCGCGACGTTGATTCTCGACGGCGCGGTGGAGCCCATGGAGATCGGCCACATGCCCTACAAGCACGGCCGCACTTTCGAGGATTTCGTCGGCGAGCGCGGCCGCGAGCGGCTCGGCAACAAGAAGTGGCGCAAGGCCGTGGCCGAGGTGGTCGCCCGGCTCAAGGACGTGCTGGAGGCCGATTACGTGGTGTTGGGAGGCGGTAACGCGCTGCGCCTGAAGAAGCTGCCCGAGGGAGCGCGGCTCGGCGCCAATCTCAACGCCTTCAGGGGCGGGCTGCAGCTCTGGCGCGGGGACGGCCGGTGAGCGGGCCGGAGGCGCCGGGAGCTCCCGGCCTGCCGCCTACCTGGTGCAGCAGCGCGAAGGAGATGGTGGGCTGCTCGCTCGGCCCCTCGCGCCTCTGGTTCACCGTCGGCGGCGGCATTCTCAACGAGGTCTATCACCCGCGCATCGACATTCCGCAGATCCGCGACCTCGGCATCGTCGTCGCGGACGGTAAGGGCTTCTGGGTTGAGGTCAAGCGGATGTACCGCCACACCCTGACGCTCGCCGGGCCAGGGGTGCCCGCGGTGCTCATCGTGCACCAACACGAGCGTTTCGAGCTGACGCTGCGGATCGCGCCCTCCCGCGACCGCGACGTGCTGCTCCTGGAGATCGAGCTGACGGGCGATGAGTCGCTGCGCCCCTATGCGCTGCTCGCGCCGCATCTCGGCGGTACGGGCAACCATAACTCGGCGGCAATTGCGGGTCACCGCGGCCATCGGGTGCTGTGGGCGGAGCAGGGGCCCTATGCGCTGGCGCTGGCGGCAGTGACGCCGGATCAGCGGGATGCCTGGGGCCGCGCGAGCTGCGGGTTCGTCGGGGCGAGCGACGGCTGGCAGGACTTCGCACGCAACGGCGCGATGACCTGGGAGCATGCGAGTGCCGGCCCGGGCAACGTCGCGCTGACGGGGGAGCTGCCCCGCAAGGCGGTGCTCGCGCTCGGCTTCGGCAGCAGCACGGAATCGGCCGCGACACTGGCATTGAGCGCGCTCTTCGAGCCGTTCGAGGCCACGTGGCAGCGCCAGGTCGACGACTGGAGCGCCTGGCACGGGGAGTGCGCCGCGCGCGGGCAGCTCGCCGACGGGCTGCCGCCAGAGTGCCTGAGCGAGTTCAAGCTGTCGACCATGGCGCTGCGCTCGCATCTCGACAAGACATACCCGGGAGCGATGGTGGCGAGCCTGAGCGTCCCCTGGGGTAACACCAAGGAGGAGCGCGAGGGCTACCACCTCGTCTGGCCGCGCGATCTCTGTGAATGCGCCGGCGCGTTGCTGGCGGTGGGCGCGACGAGCGAAGCGCTCGATACGCTGCGCTACCTGCGCGCGACGCAGCTCGCGGACGGCCATTGGAATCAGAATCAGTGGCTCGGCGGCAAGCCCTACTGGGGCGGGGTGCAGCTCGATGAGACCGCCTTCCCGGTGCTGCTCGCCGCCCAGCTCGAGGAGCGCGGCGCGCTCGACGGCATCGAGGTGGGGGACATGATCCGGCGCGCCCTGTCCTTCGTCGTGTGCAACGGACCCGCGAGCGACGAGGACCGGTGGGAGGAGGACGCCGGAATCAACACCTTCACGCTGGCGGCGTGCATTGCGGCACTCGTCTGCGGAGCGTCGCACCTCGACCCGCAGGCGCGTGAGCTGGCGCTCGCCGTGGCGGACTACTGGAATGCGAGCCTGGAGGACTGGACCGCCGTCACCGGTACTCCGCTCTGCGGCCGGCACGGGCTCCCCGGCTATTACGTGCGCGTGGCCCCCACGGAGGCGATGCGCGACCGCACCGCGCTGCAGCGCGTGCTGCCCATCAAGAACCAGGCGCTGGATCCGGGACTGCCGGCCTACGCGCAGATCGGGGGCGACTTCCTGCAGCTCGTGCGTTTCGGCTTGCGCCGCGCCGACGACCCGCTGATCACGGCAACCGTGCTCCTCGTGGACATGCTCCTCAAGGTCGACACGCCGAGCGGTCCAAGTTGGTATCGGTACAACGACGATGGTTACGGCGAGCACGATGACGGCTCGGCCTTCGACGGCACCGGCAAGGGTCGCGCATGGCCGCTGCTCACGGGCGAGCGCGGCCACTACGAGCTCGCCGCCGGACGGGATCCGCTGCCGCTGCTGCTGGCGATGGTGCGCATGGCCTCCGCGGGAGGAATGCTGCCGGAGCAGGTCTGGGATGCCGCGCCCGTGCCGTCCCGCGGGCTCGAGCCCGGGCGTCCCACGGGAAGCGCCATGCCCCTCGCCTGGACGCACGCGGAATACATCAAGCTGGTCGTCTCCCGCTCGCTCGGCAGGCCGTCCGACCGGCCTGAATGTGTCTGGCAGCGCTACGCCGGCAGGCGCCCACGCCTCCGGCGCGTCGTCTGGTGCGCGCATGCGCCGGCTTCGGAGCTTCCCGAGGGCACCGCATTGACGCTGGCGGTCGCGGCCCCTGCGACGTTCCGATGGGGCTTCGACGGCTGGAAAGACATCCGCGAGGCCCGCACGGCGCCGACAACCCTCGGCCTTCACACCGTGGAGATCGACACCCGCCCGCTGAAGAGCGGGCGCTCGATCGACCTGACGTATCGCCTCGAGCCGAGCGGGGAATGGGCCGGGCGAGACTTCCGGATCTCGGTCGTGCCGTCCCGGTGAGGCCGTAAAGATGACGCTTGCGGGGACCGCGCAAGCCTGAGACGCTTCCGTCATGCCTTTCACCCTCGCGCATCCCGCAGCCGTTCTGCCGCTGCGGCGCGCGCCGCTCATGCGTACCGTGCCGCTCATCCTCGGCGCCATGTCGCCGGATGTGCCGTACTTCCTGCCATGGCGGATCGCCAAGCACATACCGGAAGGCATGACGCACACGCTGCTCGGTACCTTCACGCTGGACTTGCCGTTCGGGATCGTGATGCTGCTGTTCGTCTGGCTGCTGCGCGTGCCGCTCGCAGCGCCGCTCGGACCCGCCTCTCGCGCCAAGTGCCTCGGCGCGCTGGAGCGGTTCGGCAGCCGCTCGATCAACTGGCTGGTGGCGCCGCTGTCGCTCCTCGTCGGCTCCTGGACGCACCTCCTCTGGGACTCCTTCACCCATGAGGACGGATGGATGGTGTCGCGGATCTCGGCGTTGAGCGCGCCGGTATCCTTCTTTGCCTACACGGGTGAGCTCTGTCACGTGCTGCAGTATGTGAGCTCCGTGTTCGGGCTCGCCGTCCTCGCCGTCTGGTTCGTTCTGTTGCGCGCACCGGCGTCGGGCATCCGCACCGAGGAGCGATCTGCCGGCGGTCCGCTGTTGCTGGCGGCGCTGCTCGCGGCCGCGGCCGTCGCGGGCGGCCTCATGACTCTGGCGCACCTTGGGCGGCCGCTCCCCCCGCGCTACCATATCTTCTATCTGCTGCTCACCCGGAGCACCGCCTGGTTCGCTCTGCTTTATACGATTGCGGGAATAGTCATCGTGCGCGGGCGCCGGCGGCGTCAACCGCCCGAACCCGGTCGCGTTTCACGGGTCTGAGAGTGCTGGAGGTGGCCATGAATCAGGTCAGGGTTATCGCCTTGTGCGCCGTGACGGCGCTGGTCGCGGCTTGTGCCACGCAGCCGGTGGTGCGCACGCGGATGGCTGAGCAGGTGGATCTGGCCAGCTTCCACACCTATGCGTTCGTCAGCAGACCCGGCACCGACACCGGCGGCCATTACAAGTCCCTCACCACCCAGCAGCTCGAGAGAGACGTCGGCCAGGAGCTCCAGTCCCGCGGCTACGTGCCTGCGGCGGCCGGACAGATGCCCGACCTGCTGGTGAACTTCAGGGTGGGCGCGCATGACCGTGTCGAAGGCTTCGCGGGACCGCCGGGCCCCGGCGGCTGGGGCTGCTGCGGCTGGGGGGGCTGGGGAGGCTATCGGTGGGGCCCGTGGGGACCCTGGGGCTGGGGCGGCTATTACGGCGATGTCCAGACGGTCACGACGGTCTCCCTCAGCATCGACCTCATCAATCGGGCGAGCTACTCCGTCGTGTGGAGCGGCACGGCCGTCTCCGACCTCACCCGCAGGATGGAGGATCACCCTGCGCAGTCCATCGATCAGGCCACGCACCAGATCTTCCTGCACTTTCCGGTAGGCCCCCGGCACTGAGCGGCGGGGGCGCTCCCGGCCCCGTTTCCTGCCGAACCGGATGCAATTCGCGTCGCTCTTCAAACGCGCAGCGCCGAGCGTCTCGAGTCAGTCTACCTCGCGCTCCTGGCCGCCCCCAACATGGGACGTGGGCAAGAAAGCCTGCTAACGCTACCGCAACTTCGGTAGAATGCGGCTCAACGGCCCTCGTGGCGGGCCGCATGAGAACACGAAATCATGGCTCCGGGGCGCGCACCCGCACGCAAGACCAGCCGCCGCACCAGGCGCGGCACGACCATCCACGATGTCGCCCGCCGGGCGGGCGTGTCCCCCATGACGGTATCCCGCGTCGTCAACGGCGAGCGCAACGTGCGTGAGGCCACCCGCGCCGCGGTGCTCGCGGCCGTCAAGGAATTGCGGTACGCGCCCAACCCCGCGGCGCGCAGCCTCGCCGGCGCGCAAAGCCTGCGGATCGGCCTGCTCTACGCCAACCCCAGCGCCGCCTACCTGAGCGAGTTCCTCCTCGGCGCGCTCGACGAGAGCAGCCGCAAGAGCGCGCAGCTGCTGTTGGAGAAGTGCGAAGTCAGCTCGCCGTCGGCGGAGCGGGCCGCCGTGCGCAGGCTCATCGACGGCTCGGTCGTGGGCGTCATCCTGCCGCCGCCGGTGTGCGAGTCGCACGTGGTCCTCGCGGAGCTCAAGAAGGCGGCCATCCCCACGGTCGCGGTGGCCACCGGCCGGTTCCGGTCCGACGCCTCCTGCGTGCGGATCGACGACTTCAAGGCCGCCTACGAGATCACCCGTCATCTGCTCTCGCTCGGACACCGGCGCCTCGGCTTCATCAAGGGTCATCCCAACCAAACGGCGAGCGGCGAGCGCTGGCTCGGGTTCGAGACGGCGCTGCGCGAGGCGGAATGCAAGCCGGAGCCGCCGCTCATCGAGCAGGGGTTCTTCAGCTATCGCTCCGGTCTCGAGGCCGCCGAGAAGCTGTTGGCAGTCAGTCCGCGCCCGACCGCGATATTCGCCAGCAACGACGACATGGCCGCGGCCGCGGTGTCCGTGGCGCATCGGCGCGGGCTCGACGTGCCGCGCGATCTGTCCGTGGTCGGGTTCGACGATACGGCGATCGCCACCACCGTCTGGCCGGAGCTCACCACCATCCGCCAGCCGACCGCGACCATGGCCGAAGTGGCGCTCGATCTGCTCATCCGCGAGATCCGCAAGCGCCGCGACGGGCTGCCCGCCGCGGCCGTGGATCACCTGGTGCCGCACGAGTTGATCGTGCGCGAATCGGCGGCCGCTCCGCTCGCGGCGCCGGCCGCCGCCCGCTGACCGCTGACCGCTGACCGGCTCGGCGCGCGCGGCGCTGCGGCCTACGCCGCCCCAACCTCGCAGAAGAACAGGTGCGCCGGCAGGACGTTGAGCGGCTCGAACTTGCGCCGCACGTAATGGAAGATGCGCTGCAGATCTTCGAGCACGCGCGTGGAGAATTGGAAGACGAGGAAGGCGCCGCCGGGCGCCAGCGCTGCCGACGTGTTGCGCAGGATGCGCTCGCGTATCTCGGCCGGTATGGTGCTGAAGGGGATCCCCGAGATGATGTAGTTGGCCTGGCCGCGGCCGCAGCGCGCCAGGATCTCGCCCACCGCCTCCGCCGACCCTGACACCACCTTCAGCCGCTCGTCGGGCAGGGTCGAGCGCAGGTGGGTGACGAAGTCGGGGTTCAACTCGATGGCGATCAGGATCGCGTCGGAGCGCATGCGCCGCAGGATCTCCGCGGTGATGACACCGACTCCGGGTCCGTACTCCACGATGACGCGCGCCCGGTTCCAGTCGATCGGCTGCAGGAGCTGCTTGATGAGGAACCTGGAGCTCGGGACGATCGAGCCGAGCATGCGCGGATGGCGGAAGAAGTTGCGGGCGAACAGCAGGGCGTCCCCTGTGCGTGTCCGGCTTGGTATTGGCTGGTTCTTAGACACGGTGTGCTCTGCCTGGGTGCTGCTCATTGCAAACTCCTGCATTATGCGCAGGTTCCGCTGTCTCCGTCACCGTGGCCTCAACCGCCCGACCGTTTGGCGTCGTAGCCCAGCCGACGCAGCTCGACGACCAGCCGGTCCCGGTGCTCGCCCTGGATCTCGATGACGCGGTCCCGCACGGCGCCTCCCGCGCCGCAGAGTCTCTTCAGCCGGCTGGCCAGCGCCTCGAGATCCGCGGCGGCAAGCGGCAGGCCCGATATCACCGAAACGCCCTTGCCGCCGCGGCCGGCGACCTCGCGGCCGACGCGCACGCGCGCCGGGGCGGCGGGCGGGCTGCTCCTCTGAGTGCTCATGGGGGTACTTTAGCGCATGCCTGACCGTTGGGTCGGTCGTCAACCAACATCAGCTCGAGATGCCGCATGATCATTGCGCGCTTGCTGCTGCGTCGTCGGCGGCATGGTGCGCGACGGCAAGCGGGTCCCAGCCAGTCCCGGTTCGAGCCCGCCCAGCGCCCGTCGGATGAGGCAAAAGCCGCCCTGAGGAGGCAGCGGGGGTGGAATATGCCATCTTTATTGCGGCTTCCCCCTATATTGCGAACCGATTGGGACGCCCATTGCGCGTTCGGGGCGGTAAAATTCGCGCCGCGCCAGACTCTGGCGGTGGTGAAAAGGCTCGTTCCCGATGGCCCAACGGTCGCGATTGCACATTCCCCGCCCACCGGCCCGCCCGGGTGACCGGCCGGATTTCAGCTATGTGGCCCTCTCGCCGGCGGGTGCCGTGCCCCGGCCCGACGCCAAGGCGCCTGCCCGCGAGCTCGAGAGCCTCGGCCGAGAGCTGGTGCGCGTGCTCGATGATGAGGGGCGCGCCCTGGGTCCGTGGAACCCGCACCTCGACGTCGAGGAGCTGCAGGTCGCGCTGCGCCACATGCTGCTCACGCGGATCCTCGACGAGCGCATGCAGCGCATGCAGCGGCAGGGGCGGATCTCCTTCTACATGAAGTCGACCGGCGAGGAAGCCGTGTCGGTCGCCCAGGGGATGGCGCTGCAGCCGGGCGACATGCTCTTTCCGTCGTACCGCAACCAGGGCCTGTTCATCGTCCGCGGGCTCAGCCTGGTCGAGCTGATGTGCCAGTGCCTGTCGAACACGCGGGACATGTGCCGCGGGCGTCAGATGCCCATCATGTATCACTGGCGCGCGGGCAACATCTTCTCGATCTCCGGCAACCTCGCCACGCAGTTCCCGCAGGCGGTGGGCTGGGCCATGGCCGCAGCCCTCAAGGGCGAGGATCACATCGCCGCGGCCTGGATCGGCGAGGGCGCGAGCGCGGAGGCGGATTTCCATCACGGCATGACCTTCGCGGGCGTATATCAGGCGCCGGTCATTCTCAACATCGTGAACAATCAGTGGGCGATCTCGACGTTCCAGGGCCTTGCCGGCGGCGAGCGGCGCAACTTCGCCGAGTACGGCCCGGGTTACGGCATTCCCGGTGTGCGCGTCGACGGCAACGACTTTCTCGCGGTGTATGGCGTCACCCGCTGGGCGGCGGAGCGCGCGCGCCAGAGCGGCGGCCCGACGCTGATCGAGCATGTCACCTACCGCGGGGGCGCCCACTCGACCAGCGACGACCCGACCCGCTACCGGCCGAAGGAGGAGTGGGCCGCCTGGCCGCTCGGTGACCCGATCGCGCGCCTGAAGCAACACCTCATCAGCCTCGGCGAATGGTCGCAGGAGCGCCACGCGGCGCTCGAGAAGCAGCTCGAGGCGCACGTGATCGCCTGTTGGAAGGAAGCGGCGGGCTTCGGCACGCTGACGGAGGGCCCGACGCTCGATCCGGCCACCATGTTCGACGATGTCTTCCGCGAGATGCCGCCGCATCTCGCGCGCCAGCGGGACGAGCTCAAGCGGCTCGCGGCCGCGCAAAAGAGCCTCGACACGCCCGCCGCCGCGGTTGCGAAGAAGGGCTGAGCGGTGGCCAACATGAACATGGTGCAGGCGCTGAACTCGGCCATGGACATCATGCTGGAGCGTGATCCGCGCGTGGTGGTGCTGGGCGAGGATGTCGGGTACTTTGGCGGCGTCTTCCGCTGTACGGACGGCCTGCAACGCAAGTACGGCGAGCACCGTGTGCTCGATACGCCGATTGCCGAGGGCGGCATCGTCGCAGCGGCCATCGGCATGGGGGTGAACGGCCTGAAGCCGGTCGCGGAAATCCAATTCGCCGACTACATCTATCCGGCGTTCGATCAGGTCGTGAGCGAGCTCGCGCGCCTGCGTTACCGCACCGCGGGGGAATACTCCGCGCCGGTTACGATCCGTACGCCGTGCGGCGGCGGCATCCGGGGCGGACAGACCCACTCCCAGAGCCCGGAAGGTGTCTTCACACACGTCTGCGGCATCAAGGTGGTCATGCCCTCCAATCCCTACGATGCCAAGGGCTTGCTCATCAGCTCCATCGAGGATGAGGACCCGGTGGTGTTCTTCGAGCCGAAGCGGCTCTACAACGGCCCCTTCGACGGCGATCCGCACAAGCCGGCGGTGCCCTGGAGCACGCATCCCAAGGGCGCGGTGCCGGACGGCTACTACAAGGTTCCGCTCTCCAAGGCCGAGATCGTACGCCCCGGGAAGGATGTCACGGTGCTGGCATACGGCACGATGGTGCACGTGGCCGAGGCGGCCGTCAGGTTGGCCAAGGTCGACGCGGAGATCGTCGACGTGCGCGCGCTCGCGCCGCTGGATACCGATACGTTGTGCGCTTCGGTCTGCAAGACCGGCCGCTGTGTCATCGTGCACGAGGCGACGCGCTACAGCGGCTTCGGCGCGGAGCTCGCGGCGACGGTGCAGGAAGAGTGCTTCTGGCACCTGGAGGCGCCGATTGCCCGCGTCACCGGCTGGGACACGCCGTATCCGCATGCCTTCGAGTGGGAGTACTTCCCGGGACCGGCGCGCATCGCCGCGGCACTCACACGCGTGCTGGAGGATCGATGAGCCGGTACGTCTTCAAGCTGCCGGACCTCGGCGAGGGAACGGTCGAGGCGGAGATCGTGTCGTGGCGCGTGAAGCCCGGCGACGAGGTGTCGGAAGACGATGTGCTGGTGGAGGTGATGACGGAGAAGGCGGCGGTGGAGGTACCGGCGCCGGTCGGTGGCAGGATCGTCTCGACGACCGGGCAGGCGGGAGACACGGTGGCGGTGGGCTCGGAGCTGGTCGTGCTGGAAACGGCCGCGACCGGCGCAGCCGCGCCTGCGGCGATTGCCTCGGAAAAGGGCCCCAGCGGCGCCAATGGCCACGGTGCGGCGCGCCCGAGTCACGGTCCGCCAGTGGCCGTGGCGGCGAACGCCGGCGGCGCGAGAGCCGCGGCGGTGTCCGATCCCAGCCGCCGGGTTCTGACTTCTCCGGCCATTCGCCGCCGCGCGAAGGAAGCGGGGATCGATCTGCGGCAGGTCGCGGGATCGGGCCCGCAGGGGCGTATCGGACGGCAGGACTTCGAGGCCTATGCGGCCGCACGGTCCCCGGGTCGCGCTCCGTCGGCGGCCGCGGTGACCAGCCTGTCGGCCGCCCGGCCCGCCGCGCCCGTGCAACGTCCCACGGGCGGCACGGAAGAGATCAAAGTCATCGGACTGAGGCGCCTGATCGCTCAGCGCATGAGCGACGCCAAGCGCAACATCCCGCACTTCTCCTACGTCGAGGAGGTCGATCTGACGGAGCTGGAGGCCCTCCGCCGGCATCTCAACGGCAAGCTCGAGCCCGGGACGCCGGCGCTGACGTATTTGCCGTTCCTGGCGCTTGCCCTGGTGCGGGTGTTGGAAGACTTCCCGCAATGCAACGCGCACTACGATGCGGAACGCGGCGTCATCGTGCGATATCGCGCGGTGCATCTTGGGATCGCGACGCAGACTCCGGATGGGTTGAAGGTGCCGGTCGTGCGTGACGTGCAAGTGCGGTCGCTGTGGGACGTCGCGGCGCAGATGCGGCGGGTGACGGAAGCGGCACGTACCAACAAAGCCGCGCGCGAGGAGCTGGGCGGCTCCACGATCACGCTCACCAGCCTCGGCAAGCTGGGCGGCATCGCCAGCACGCCGATCATCAACGCGCCCGAAGTCTCCATCATCGGGATCAATCGCGCGGTCGACCGGCCGGTGGTCGTGGGCGGCGCCATCACGGTACGGCGCATGATGAATCTGTCCTCGTCCTTCGATCATCGCTTCGTCGACGGCTACGACGCCGCCGCCATGATCCAGGCGCTGAAGGAGCGCATCGAGCATCCGGCAACGATCTTCGTCGGGTA
>JASHVV010000238.1 GCA_030044385.1 Gammaproteobacteria bacterium | reverse complement strand
CCCGGCTTCTGGGCCATGCTCGCCATGGCCGCCATGCTCGGAGGCACCATGCGCTCGCCGCTCACCGCGACCTTCTTCGCGGTCGAGGTCACAGGCAACACCCACGTGCTGCTGCCGCTCGTGACCGCCTGCGTGGTTTCCCACCTGGTCACGGTCCTGCTGATGCGCCGCTCCATCCTGACGGAGAAGATCTCGAGACGCGGTCATCATCTGCTGCGCGAGTACCGGGTCGATCCCTTCGCGCTGGCGACGGTCGCCGAAGTGATGACCTCGGATGTGCAAACCATATCCGCCGACAGGACGCTGGCGCAGGTCGCCGCCTTCCTCGCGGATCCGACGACGCATCACCCGAGCTTCCCAGTGGTGGAGCCGGACGGTCATGTGTTGGGTATCGTCGATCCGCCGGCCGTGCAGGCCTGGCTGGGTGCCGGGCGACCCCCGGATGCCGTGGTGCGTACGCTGCTCGCCGACAATTCAGCGCCCGTGGCGTACCCGGACGAGTACCTCGAGGCGGTGATCAGGCGGATGGTGAGCGCGACCGCGGCTCACGTCCCGGTCATCTCCCGCGCCGACTCGAAGCTCGTGGGCTACCTCAGCTGGCGGGACCTGCTGCGCGCCTGGGAGCAGGCGCAACAGCAGGACGTCCGGCGCACGCTTTACTACCGGCTCGGAGGGCGAACGCGCACGAGCATGGGACCCGGTGCCGGCCCCACAACCTGACTAACCGGGGAGCGTCAGGGGGCTCGACCGCTCGCGCTCCAGCTTGGCGGCATGGGCGCGCACGCGCAGCAGGTCGCGCCTGGCGAGCAGGCCGGCGAGCTTGCCGGTGGTGCGGTCGACGATCGGCACGCGCCCGATATCGGCCGCCGCCATGCGATCGGCGAGGTGGCCCACCATCTCATCGGTGTAGCCGACGAACGCCTCGCCGACGTCCCGCCTGTCTCCCAGCGTCTGACCCTCGGGCCAGCCTTCGCGTGACCAGCGCAGCACATCGGAGCGCGATACCATGCCGAGGACGCGCCCCGCATCGTCCACGACGGGGTAGCTCTTGTGGCGCTTGACGCCGTTCTCGGTGTCATAGAACGCAAGCACATCCTCCGTCGTCATGCTTGCCGGCAGCGTATGCACCGGATGGGTCATCACCTCGCTCACCTGCATCACCTCGAACGGGTCGACCGTGTATTCGTAGGTCAGGTGACGGCCGCGGCGCGCGAGCCGCTCGGTCAGGATGGAGCGCCTCATGATGAGCACGGTCACGGCGAATGAGGCGACGCACGTGACGAGCACGGCGGGCATGACGTGCAGGTCGCCGGTGAGCTCGATGGCAAAGACAGTCGCCGTCAGCGGGCACCGCAGCGTTCCGCCCAGCACCGCCGCCATCGCGAGCAGCGACCAGAAGCCCGCGTTGCCGAAGGGCAGAAAGTGGGATTCCAGCGCGCCCACCGCTCCGCCCATCATGAGAAGCGGCGCCAGCGTGCCGCCGGAGGTGCCGGACGCCAGCGCCACGACCCAGATGACGGCTTTGACGATGAGCAGGGCCACCGCCGCATGGATCAGCACCGTGCCGTTGATCAGCGCCCCGATGTTGTCGTAGCCGACGCCCAGGGCGGCGGGGTCGATCAGGCCGCCGATTCCCACGACGATGCCGGCGAGGGCGGGCCACCACATCCAGTGGATGGGCAGCTTCTCGAACAGGTCCTCGAACCAGTAGAGCGCGCCCGTGGTGAGCGCCGACTGCAGCCCCGCGATGATGCCGATGCCGGCACAGAGGGCGAGGCCCCACCACGGCATCGGGGGAATGCCGCTGTGCGGGAAGAGCGGCCAGGGACCGACCAGCCAGGGGCGCCAGGCCATGGCGACGATGGCCGAGACGACCACGGGCACGAAGCTGCGCGGCTTCCACTCGAAGAGCATGACCTCGATCGCCAGCAGGACCGCCGCCACCGGCGTGCCGAAGATCCCGGTCATGCCGGCCGCCGCGCCGGCGACCAGGAGTGTCTTGCGCTCCGCGGAGCTCAGGTGGAAGAACTGCGCGAACAGCGACCCGAGCGCTCCGCCCGTCATGATGATCGGGCCCTCGGCGCCGAACGGGCCGCCGGTGCCGATCGCGATCGCGGAGGAGAGTGGCTTCAACACCGCCACCTTCGGCTGGATGCGGCTCTGGCCGATCAGGATGGCCTCGAGCGCCTCCGGAATCCCGTGGCCGCGGATCTTGTCCGAGCCGTAGCGCGCCATCAGGCCGACGATGATGCCGCCGACGATGGGTATGGCGATGGAGGACCACCCCAGCTTGGCGTGGCTGAGGTAGGAGGTAGCCGTGGAGACGGTATGGAAGTAGCAGAAGTTCGTGACCAGCGCGATCAGCTTCAGCAGCACCCAGGCGGCGGCTGCACCGCAGGTGCCCGTCACGATCGCCATCGCCGACAGCACGAGCAGGCGCCGATCGGCGGTGAAGTCACGCAGGGTGTCGTGCACCCCGAGGGTGGAAACAGAGCTCTTCATGGTTCTCCGGCGGCGGGATCGCGGGCCCCGGCGGGGCGCGCACTTTAGATCGCAATACGATATTATTTTCCACGAGAAATCACATGTCCGCCACCCCCAAAAGGCAGAGCCCGCGGCCGGCGCCGCCCCATGAGCTCGCCCCCCATGACTACGAGATTCTGGCGGAATTTCGCTATTTATTGATGCGTTTCGCAGCATTCAGCGAGCAGGCGGCGCACGCGGCGGGGCTCGCGCCCCGCCAGCACCAGGCGCTGCTCGCGATCAAGGGCTACCCCGGCGGGGGGGAGGCCACCATCGGTGCCCTGGCGGAGCGGCTGGGCATCCGCCATCACAGCACGGTCGGGCTGGTCGACCGGCTGGTGAGCCGCGGATTTCTGGTGCGCCGCGAGGACCGGCGCGACCGGCGGCGGACCCTGCTTTCCCTGACCGCCGCGGGCGAGCAGGCGCTGGCCGGCCTCTCCGCGGCGCACCGGCAGGAGCTGCGCCGCGTCGCCCCGCTGCTGAAAGGGCTGCTCAGCCGGCTCGACCCGGTGGACCCGCGGCGTTAGAAAGCGGCCGGCTCGCGCGAGTCCGTGCAGCGGGAATCGGCTGGGAGAGCGCGAGCGGCGGAAGAACGCAAGGCAACAGCCACGGCGAGCTGAATCGCTCGATCGGGCAGGAGCGCGATACCTGCCGCCATCCGTACCCGCTATGCTTGTGCCGATGGACGGCATCATCGACATCTCGGGCGTATCGAAGACATACGCCTCGGGGTTCCTCGCCCTGAAGGAAATCGATCTCGACATCCGCCGTGGCGAGATCTTCGCCCTGCTCGGCCCGAACGGGGCGGGCAAGACGACGCTCATCAGCATCGTTTGTGGGATCGTGCGGCCAACCTCCGGCCGGGTCGTGGTCGACGGACACGACATCGTCCGCGATTGGCGAGCCGCCCGGTCGCTGATCGGCCTGGTGCCGCAGGAACTCACCACTGACGCGTTCGAGTCCGTCTGGAATACAGTCTCCTTCACTCGGGGCTTGTTCGGACTGCGTGCCAACCCGGCTCACATCGAGAGCGTCCTGCGGGCGCTGTCGCTGTGGGACAAGAAGGACAGCCGGGTCATGACGCTCTCCGGCGGGATGAAGCGCCGCCTGCTCATCGCCAAGGCGCTCGCCCACGAGCCGCGGGTCCTGTTCCTGGACGAGCCGACGGCGGGAGTGGACGTCGACCTGCGGCACGACATGTGGCAGCTCGTCAGGCGCCTGCGGGCCCAGGGGGTGACGGTCATCCTCACGACTCACTACATCGAGGAAGCCGAGGAGATGGCCGACCGTGTCGGGGTGATCAACAAGGGCGAGCTCGTCCTGGTGAAGAACAAGGCCGATCTGCTCCAGGAGTTCGGCAACAAGCGACTGTCGCTGCGCCTGCGCCGCCCGCTCGGCGAGGTGCCCGCGGCGCTCGCGCCGTGGCGCCTGGAGCTGGCGGGCGGCGGCAGCGAGCTCACGTGGATCTACGACGCGCGGGAGGCGCGTGACGGTGTCGGCGAGTTCCTCGAGAAGGTGCGGCAAGCGGGCGTCGAGTTCACCGATCTCGTGACGACGGAGAGCTCGCTGGAGGACATCTTCGTGCGCCTGGTGCGGGAAAAGCGATGAACATCGAGGCGGTCCGGGCGATCTACATGTTCGAGATGGCCCGCGCGCGGCGGACGGTGACTCAAACCATCGTGTCGCCGGTCATTTCCACCTCGCTCTACTTCGTGGTGTTCGGCGCGGCGATCGGCTCCCGCATCCAGAGCGTGGGCGGCATCGGCTATGGGTCGTTCATCGTGCCGGGCCTGGTGATGCTGTCGCTCCTCGGCCAGAGCATTTCCAACGCGTCCTTCGGCATCTACTTCCCGCGCTTCACCGGGACCATCTACGAGGTCCTTTCGGCGCCCGTCTCCGCCGTGGAGATCGTGCTCGGCTACGCCGGCGCCGCGGCGACCAAGTCGGTCATCCTGGGCGCCATCATCCTCGCCACCGCCGGGATCTTCGTGCCCCTGCACGTGGAGCATCCCGTGTGGATGGTGGCTTTCCTCGTGCTCACCGCGGCGAGCTTCAGTCTGTTCGGGTTCATCATCGGCATTTGGGCCGATGGGTTCGAGAAGCTGCAGATCGTGCCGCTGTTGATCGTCACGCCGCTCACCTTCCTCGGCGGCAGTTTCTACTCCATCAACATGCTGCCGCCGGCGTGGCGCACGGTGGCGCTGTTCAATCCGGTCGTTTACCTGATCAGCGGCTTTCGCTGGAGCTTCTATGGCATCGCGGACGTGAACGTCGGGGTGAGCCTGGGGATGACGGCGCTCTTCTTCGCGATTGCGCTCGCCATCGTCGGGTGGATCTTCCACACGGGCTACCGGCTGAAGACCTGAGCCGTCAGGTAGCGCTGGCGCTCAGCCACATGGCGCGCGACAGCGCGCGATTGGCGTAGGAAGTCTGGAGCACGACGAGCGTCGTGGTGCTGATGCTGGGATGGAAACTCACGATGCGGTCCAACACGGATTCCAGATGAGCCACCGACATCGCAATTACGCGCAATGAGCCCGAGTCCTCGCCGGCCAGGCGGCGGTAGTCCATGATCTCCGGGATGTCGGCCAGCGCCGGACCGAGCTTCGAGCAGACGCTCCCATCGCAACGCAGCCGGATGACGGCTTCGATGGTGTAGCCCAGCTTCTGGGGATCGACCACGGCGCGATAGCCGCGGATCACGCCGGCATCCTCCAGGCGCTTCACCCGCTCCGCGGTGGCGGGCGCCGATAGCCCGACCTGACGGCCGAGCTCCGCATAGCCTGCCCGCGCGTCCTTCTGCAGCAGCTCGAGGAGCTGCCAATCCCTGGCGTCGACCGCCGGTTTCGATTCAAAGGCTATTGTCGTCATATTGGACGGTAATCGACTGAGTACTGGCTATAAGATAGTACTTATGAGCATTCAATTCCATTGATTGACCTTCTACTATGATAGTCGACGATGGCCGATGACGCTGGCCTCCACGTCCGGAAACGGCGGGACGGGTCAGTGGATCGCCGCCTAGGATGAATCCCGGACGCTTCACTCCGAATCTGCAAGAAGGCTCCATGGAAAACTCCGGCCAGCTCGACGCTCGAGCGTTCTTCTACGTCGCGGTTGCGATGCTGACCTGGTCGTCCGCCTATGCCGCAATCGCGTATGGGCTCGGTGCGTTCACGCCAGGGGAGGTGGCATTTGCCCGTCTGTCGCTCGGAGCGGTCTGTTTTCTGGCGTGGATGTGGATACGAAGGCTGCCGCTGCCGCCGCTCAAGGCATGGCCGCCGCTCCTGGCGCTCGGCATGATCGGACTCTCGGTCTATCACCTCTGCCTCAATTACGCGGAGACGCGCATCGCCAGCGGCACGGCGGCCATCATCATCGCGCTCGCGCCGGCTGCGACGGCCGCAACATCGGCGTTGTGGCTGCGGGAGCGGTTGTCTGCGCGCGCCATCGCCGGACTGGCGATAGCCCTCGCCGGCGTCGTGTTGGTGGTGTTGACCAGCGGCGGGAGCGTGAGCTTCCAGCCGAAGGCGGCGCTCGTGCTGGTCAGCGTTGTCGCGACGGCGATCTATTTCACTCTGCAGAAGCCCTTCTCGGCGCGATACGGCGTGGAGGCGGTCACCACCGTGACCTTTCTCGGTGCCGCCGTCGGGACGCTGCCTTTCGGCATGGGCCTGCCGCACGCGTTGCTCACGGCGCCGCAGGCGCGCGTTGCCGCGCTGATCTGGCTGGGACTGGCTCCGACTTTTCTCGGATATCTCTCGTGGAACATGGCGCTCCATCGGGCGAGCGTCAGCAAAGTGTCGAGCTTCATCTACTCCTCGACCCCGATTGCGCTGCTGATCAGCTGGGTGTGGCTGGGCGAGCGGCCCGGCTGGGTGACCCTGGTCGGCGCCGTCATCGTCGTGGGCGGAGTCGTCCTCACGAACATGCGCGGCGGTCCGAGCCCGAGGATCGAGGCGGCGCAGCCGGCCTGCGAATCCTGAGCGCTCCGTACAGGGAACACCGGTCGAGCTGCGATGACCTCCGAGCGGTGGCGGCCGCTCTGCAGCGCGCGGGTGCGCATGGCAGAATTTCGCCATGGGAACCTCGCCCCGCCGGATCGACCGGAATCTCGCCAAAGCTCTCTGGCTGCATGCGCAACGTCTGGACACCGATGCGCCCTTCGGCGCCGGCCCTGCGGCAACTCCCGCGGCCGTGCGGCACCTGGGGTACGTGCAGATCGACACCATCCATGTGATCGAGCGCTGTCATCACCACATCCTGTACACGAGAATTCCCGACTACTGCCGTGAGCACCTGGATCGGGCGCAGACGGCTGAGCGCAGCGTCTTCGAGTATTGGACGCATGCGCTCGCCTACCTGCCGGTCGAGGACTTCAAGTACTACGTGCGCGACATGCGCCGCGGCCCGCTGGCGCACGGAAGCTGGTTCGCATCGGTGACGACCGGGGATCTGCGCAGAGTGCTCGCGCGCATTCGCCGCGGCGGGGAGCTCACCATCCGCGACATCGATGACGATGTGCTCATCGAGAAGGACCACCCGTGGGCGAGCCGCAAGCCTTCCAAGCGCGCGATGCAGCTGGCCTTCTTCCGCGGCTTGCTCACCGTCAGCCGGCGGACGGGGATGCTGAAATCATACGAGCTGACGACGCGGCATTTCGGCTGGGAGCGGTTGCCGCGCACCGCCACGCAGAAAGAGACGCTCGGCTACGTGGTCGAGCGGGCCTTGCGCTCCCAGGGTCTCATCAGTCTGGACTCGATCTGCTACGGCGGGGCGCGCGCGCCCGTTGCGAGCCGGGCGGCGGTCCGGCAACTCATCGAGGCGAAGCTGCGGCGCGGAGAGTTGGTGGCGGTGGATTTCGAGGGGGCGGGGGCCTGTCAGCACTGGGCCCGGCCCGACACGCTCGAGCGGCAGGTCGAGATCAGCCCCCAGCGGGTGCACATCCTCTCACCGTTCGATCCCCTGGTCTGCCAACGCAAGCGTCTGCATCGATTCTTCGACTACGAGCATCGCTTCGAGGCGTATTTGCCCGCCGAGCGGCGGGTGCTCGGATACTTCGCCTGTCCGGTGTTGGCAGGCGACCGCGTCGTCGCCGCCCTCGACCTGAAGACGGATCGCGTCCAGCGGCGGCTGCAGGTGCGGCAATGGACGTGGATGATCAAACGTCCATCGCGGCCGCTGCGGGCCGCGATCGACGCCGCACTGCACTCGTTCGAGCGGTTTCAGCTGGCCGGCTAACCAGGCACATGGATGTGCCCCGCCGCCGCAGGTGGCGGAGCTTTGGGCACGGCGTCCTGCCTAAACCACGCTTTTTGCCCAAAGCCGCGCTGGGCCGGGCAGGAGCCCGGATCCAGCGCTTCATAAAAGGTCAGGTGACCTTCATCGGGACGCCGGCCAGGAAATCGCGCTTGCCGAGCTCGACGCCGCAATGGCGCAGGATGGCGTAGGCCGCGGTGAGGTGGAAGTAGAAGTTCGGCAACACGAAGTGGTTGAGGTAGTCGGCGCCCCGCATGTGCCCCTTGTTCTCCGGTCCCAGCGGAAAGGTGATCTCACGGTCGCCGGCGGCGTCGATCTTCGACCCGTCGAGCGTTCGCACGAAGGCAACGGTTTTCGCAATGCGCGCTTTGAGCTCCGCGAGCGTCTTCTCGTTGTCCTCGTGCTTCGGCGGCTCGGTGCCGGCGAGCCGCGCACCGCCGTTCTTCGCCTGGTCGCAGGCGATCTGTACCTGACGCCGCAGCGGGAACATATCGGGGAAGAGGCGGCTCTCGACCAGGACCGCGGAGTCGAATCGCTTCGCCTCGGCATAGGCCTGGGCCTTGTCCAGGATCGCCGAGAGCGCGTTGAGGCCGATCTCGAACGACGGAATGGCTGCGCGGGACATCGACATGACAAACCTCGGTAGAGTCATTGGATATGCAGATACTAGCCGATCGGGAGCACGCGCGGAGCCGGCGCGCTCGCCGGGCACCCTGCGGGGATCGGCCGGCGGCCCGCCGTAGCCTCCCGCAGGGCCGGGTTGCTATGCCGCCCCAGTACGCGAGGCGCGCACGACGAAGTAGGGCTGATTGCCGAGGTCGGACGTGAAGCCGGGGAAGCGCCGCGCCCGTTTCGCTCCCGCGTGCAGCTCGAAGAAGTACTGCAGCGAGTACTCCGACGCGGTGTAGGCGGCCGGGATGACGGCCTGAAGCTCGCCCTCGTGCAGCGTCAGGTCGACCGTGCGGTACTCCTCGGCCTGATTCACGTGGCGATAGAACAGGCGCGCCGCTGCGAGCGGTGTGCGGCCCTGGAGAGTGATCGCGAGGCGCAGCGGCTCGCCCGGCGTGAAGCACGCGGGGGGAGAGTGCTCCACCGCCGGCGGCGGGCCGCCGTCCTCGTCCAGCAACTCGCGTATCGGGGCGCGATCGGCCGCCGGATGCGGAGGCCTGGCCTGCGCCGCCGTCAGTTGCCGCCGCATCGCGGCGATGTCCGCGTCCATCGCGGGCAGGCGGTCCATCCAGTGGCCGCGCTGATGCGGGAGCGGTCCGATGGTGATGTCGGGCACGTAGACGCCCCAGGCGTATTGCGCGAATCGCGCCCAGACTGCACGCGCCCGGTCGTACTCGCGTACGGACTCCTCGAGGGCTGCGACGCTCCCTGTCCGGCGGTGGAGCGAATACAGTGCGCCGCTGCGCAGCTTGGCGGCGAAGAAGCGGCCGAGCCCGGCCTCGAGGGTCACATCGACCGCGACGCGGCGCAGCTCCGCATCGGGTGGAGCAGCGTCAGCCTTCAGCGCCTCGGCGAGGTGGCGCTCGGCCGAGCCCGCCAGAGCGTCCAGCCAGCGCGCGACGTCGCAAGGCGAGTACTTGCCGCTGCGCGTCCCCGCGGCCACTTCGCCGGCGAACTCCTCGATGGCGGCGAACATCCGCGGGTCGAGCGGACTGACATGGCCGAATACCTTGGGAGAGGGCGTGTCGCCATATGGACTGGGCAGCGCGGCATCGGCGATCGGCTGATTGGTGTAGATCTCCGGCATGTACGTGTCGTTGGCGGCCGACGGCAGGTGCGCGGTCGTTACGATCGGCAGGATGCGGGTCGCGGCGCCGAGGGCCGCCTCGACGTGCGGCGCGCGCTCCCGGAATCGCCGCCGCAGCGAGCGGCGCCAGACCTCCGGATCGGTCCCAGGGTCGTAGAGCAGCCGCCCCCAGATGCGGTAGGTGTAGCGGTACTTCTCCCAGTCGCGACTCGGCTCGAGCGAGCGGTCGGCGTAGGCGCACCGGCCGCCGGGAAGCCCGGAGCCGCGGCGCCCCTTGTAGGAAAGCGGCTCGAGGAGCTCCGCCCCGTCGGCGCCGCCGAATCCGAACGCCCGTGAGTGGGACGCCATCGTGGCCGGATCGCCGCTGAGGAGGAGCCGGTCGCTGCCCGGAAACACGCGATACATGAGGCTGTAACGCCGGTCGTCGCGCAGGAAGTCGGCATAGCCATAGCGGGTGAAGATCCTCGAGCCCGTGCTGAGCTTGGAAAAGGCGTCGGGATGCGCCTCCTCGTGCGGCATCTCGAGCTCGCGGATGCCCGCCTGTTGATACGGCATGCCGATGTGCTCCGCCCAGTACTTGGGCGACAGCCGGATCGGCAGTCCCGTTGCCAGCGCTTCGCCGATGAGCGTCCAGTCGAGCCCTTTCGGATGCAGATCCAGCTCGACCCGGCGCCCGCAGCGCACCGCGCCGTCGAAGACGGTCCGCCAGAACCCATAGCTTCCTTCGGGCACGCCGCTCTCCGCATGGGTCCGCAGCGTCACGCCGCTGATCGTCGGACATGCATCCAGCAACGCCGCGAGCGCATCGCGGCAGTAAGCCGCATGCGTCGCGGGAGTGAGGCCGGCGATCCTGTAGTTGGCGTGCGGGCTGTCGATCCACTGATAGCCATGGGTCCAGACGCCGAGTTGGAAGTCCATGCCGCGCTTCACGGTCTCGCGGCCGATGAACTGCAGCATCTCGAGATTCAGGGCCCGCTCCTCGTCGGGAAGATTCACCGCCCGCACGGAGTATCCCGGCACGGAGAGCAGGAACGGATAGGCAAAGAGCAGATAGGCGTCGCGCACGCCGCGCAGCGAGTCGTATCCGAGTCCCAGGCTCAGTTGGAACCTGTTGAAGCGCTGCGCGGCGAGCATCGAGAGATAGACCGGCCAGAACTCCCGGTCGTGGTACCAGGGCCGGTCCTCGAGGTCGCTCACGAAGAGGCGGGCGATGCCGCGCAGGCGGTTATGCGGTGTCTCGATGAGCGGCTCGACGGGACTCAACGCCGTCTGCGGCGGTTGTCCGCAGCGAATCCGGTCGGCCAGCTCGAGCAGCGCGTAGGTGAGTCCGCGGCTGTCGGTCCCGCAGGCGAGCAGAGCCTGCCGCCCGTCGAGCGATGCCGTGAGGAGAGCGAGCGATTCGGCGGCGGACGGCAGGTCGCGGCGGGCTTCCCGCAGCGCCTGCCTCGCCACTGCCGACCCGGTGGTCGCCGCGACGATGCAAAGTGCCGCCGCGGGTACCTCCGCGAGCGTCCGGTACTGGTGAAGCGCAACCGCGTGGTGTGAAAGCGCCGCTTGAAGCTGCTCGACAGCCCAAGCCACGGCCGGTGCCGATGCTGCCCGGTCCGCGGGGTCGATCACTATGGCCGCGGCGTGGATTTCGCCGGCATGAGTCACCGGCGGCGGGGCTGCCCCGAGCGCTCCGAGGGAGCCGGCGGCGAGGCGCAGAAAGTTCCGTCGGGAGACCGCTGAGGCCATGCGCCTCGATGATAGCGGTATCATCCGGGCCGTCAAAGCCCGGACGGGCGCGGCTCACCGCAGCAGGCTCAGGAGCCCTTGCACTGCGGGACCCCGGGCGGCAGCTTCGGCGACCAGAGGCCGACGTTCCAGTTCCAGGGCTGATTGCCCGCCGCCAGGCGGCGGCAGACGACTGCCTGATTGAGCCGGTACATCCCGGGCATCAGGCCCCTTGCCG
>JASHVV010000237.1 GCA_030044385.1 Gammaproteobacteria bacterium | reverse complement strand
CTGGTGGTGGAGGGGGTGTCGGGAGGGGCGGAGCTGGCGGGGGTCGAGCCGGGGGACATCATTCTGGGGGTGGATGGGAAGCGGATCAGCTCGGTGGGGGAGCTGGAGGCGGCGGCTCATAGGGCGCAGAAGAAGAGCATTGCGCTGCTGATTCAGAGGGAAGGGCAGCAGTTGTTTTTGCCTGTGCCGGTGCCGTAGGGGGCTGATTACAATCGGGCGCGGCGGCCCGGACGCAAAAGGCATTTTCCGGGAACGCCGTGAATACATCCCTGTAGGCTGGCGGAAAAACGTCCTGTTTTTCAGCCTCCCGGAAAATGCCTTTTGCATCCGGGCCACCGCTCGTTCGTGTAAGCTGACGAGCTTTAAGACACTGAGAATTCAGGCGTTTTTTAGAGATGGAAGAGCATTACGATCCGGCGGGTGTCGAGAGGGCGGCGCAGACCTTCTGGGAGGAGAACCGCAGCTTCGAGGTGAAGGAGGAGAGGGGGCGGGAGAAGTATTACTGCTTGTCGATGCTGCCTTATCCGTCGGGGCGGTTGCACATGGGGCACGTGCGCAACTACACGATCGGGGATGTGTTGGCGCGCTTCATGCGGATGCAGGGGCGGAACGTGTTGCAGCCGATGGGGTGGGACGCGTTCGGGTTGCCGGCGGAGAATGCGGCGATGAGCAATGGAGTGCCGCCTGCGCGGTGGACGCAGCAGAACATCGCGCACATGCGGGCGCAGCTGAAGTCGCTGGGGTTCGGCATCGACTGGAGCCGGGAAGTGGCTACCTGCGATGCGAGCTACTACCGCTGGAATCAATGGCTCTTCCTGCGGATGCTCGAGAAAGGGATCGCGTACCGCAAGACCGGGGTGGTGAACTGGGATCCCGTCGATCAGACGGTGCTCGCGAACGAGCAGGTCATCGAGGGCCGCGGCTGGCGCACGGGCGCCCTGGTCGAGAAGCGGGAGATCCCGACCTACTATCTCAACATCACTCGCTACGCGGACGAGCTGCTCGGGGACCTCGCGGGGCTGCCGGGCTGGCCGGAGCGGGTGCGCCTCATGCAGGCGAACTGGATCGGCCGCAGCGAGGGCTGTGAGATCGCCTTCCCCTATGCGCCCGACACGCGCGCGGCGATGTCGGCGGAAGGTGCGCTGAAGGTGTTTACGACACGCGCCGACACGCTCTTCGGTGTCACGTTCATGGCGATCGCGGCGGAGCATCCGGTCGCCCTTGCGGCGGCAGCTTCCAATCCGGCGCTGGCCGCGTTCATTGAAGAGTGCCGCCGCGGCAGCGTCATGGAGGCGGATGTCGCGACGCAGGAGAAGAAGGGCATGCGCACGGGACTGCACGTGCTGCATCCTTTCACCGGCAAGCCCATCGAGGTCTGGGTCGCCAACTACGTGCTCATGGGCTACGGCGAAGGCGCGGTGATGGGCGTCCCGGGCCATGACGAGCGCGATTTCGAGTTCGCCCTGAAGAACTCGCTGCCCATCGTGACCGTCGTGCGCTCCAAGACGGGCGCGTACGACGAGGTGCGCGCACCCTGGATGGCCGACTACTCCGAATACGGCATCGCGGTGAACTCCGGGGAGTTCTCCGGACTCGAGTTCGAGGCCGCGGTGGCGGCGATCGCCGCGGGCCTGGAGAAGCGCGGCCTCGGGAAGAAGCGCGTGCAGTATCGACTGCGGGACTGGGGTATCTCGCGACAGCGGTACTGGGGCTGTCCCATTCCGCTCATCCACTGCGAGAGCTGCGGCGAGGTGCCGGTGCCGGACGACCAGCTTCCGGTGGTGTTGCCGGAGGATCTGGTCCCCGACGGCAGCGGCAACCCGCTCGCCAAGTCCGCGGCCTTCTATCAGTGCAAGTGTCCCCGATGCGGTGGGCCTGCACGTCGGGAAACCGACACGATGGATACGTTCGTCGACTCCTCGTGGTACTACATGCGCTACGCGTGTCCGGACCAGGACCGCGCGATGGTGGACGAGCGCGCCGCCTACTGGCTGCCCGTCGATCAGTACATCGGCGGCATCGAGCATGCGATCCTGCACCTGCTCTACTCGCGCTTCTGGACCAAGGTGATGCGCGATCTCGGCCTGCTGGGACTCGACGAGCCGTTCACCAACCTTCTGACCCAGGGCATGGTGCTCAACCATGTCTACTCCCATGCCGGTCCGGACGGGCGCCGCCGGTACTTCAACCCGGCTGACGTGCGTTCGGGGCGCGATGCGGCCGGCGCGGAAGTGTTCGAGACGACGCTGCCGGGCGGCGAGACGCTCCGCGTGGATTACCAGGGACTCGGCAAGATGTCGAAGTCGGAGAACAACGGCGTCGATCCGGAGGGACTGGTCAAGCGCTTCGGCGCGGATACGGCGCGCCTTTTCACGATGTTTGCCTCGCCGCCGGAGCAGACACTGGAATGGTCCGACGAGGGTGTGCAGGGCGCGTCGCGCTTCATTCGCCGGCTCTGGAACGCCGTCTACGATCACGTAAAGCGCGGGCTGCCAGCGCGCGTCGACTTCCGCGCGCTCACGGATGCGCAGCGCGAGGTGCGTCGCTCTGCTCACTATGCGCTGGCGAAGGCGACGGACGACATCGGCCGGCGCCGCAATTTCAACACGGCCATTGCCGCGGGCATGGAGCTGCTCAACACTGTCGGGCGTTTCGACGATGCGTCGGAGCAGGGCCGCGCGGTGCGTCACGAGGCGCTGGAGATCATCACGCTGGTGCTCTCGCCCATCATCCCGCATGTCGCCCACGCGCTGTGGCAGGCGCTCGGGCATCCGGGAGCGGTGGTCGATGAGACGTGGCCCGCAGTCGACGAGTCAGCGCTGACGCAGGACTCGGTCGAGTTCGTCGTGCAGGTCAACGGCAAGCTGCGCGGCCGCGTCCGTGTGCCCGCCGGGGCGGATGAGGCGGTGATCCGCGC
>JASHVV010000236.1 GCA_030044385.1 Gammaproteobacteria bacterium | reverse complement strand
CTCGTGCACCCGAATGCCATGGCGCCGGTGCGCGTCGGCGGCCGGCCCGTGCCGGAGCGCGCGGCGGATGCGGTGCTGGCCTTCATCTTCCTCTACTTCATGACGGTGTCGCTCCTCACCTTCGCGATGCTGCTCACCGGGATGCGCTTCGGCTGGTCCTTCCGCGTCGTCGTCGCCTCCATCAACAACACCGCCTACGGTCTGCCCAACCAGGGTATCTGGAACCTGCACGCGCTGACGGCGCTGCAGACGTGGATCTGCACGGCGGCGATGCTCCTGGGACGCCTGGAGATCTTCAGCGTGATCGTGTTGTTTACGCGGACGTTCTGGAGGAAGTAGCGGATCGCACTCAGCTGTGGATGTAGCTCTCCAGCTGCTCGATCGTCTGTTGCTGCTCCTCGATGACGGCCTTCACCAGGTCACCGATCGAGATCATGCCGATGACGCGTCCGCCCTCCGTCACCGGCAGGTGGCGGATGCGCCGCTCGGTCATGAGACGCATGCAGTCCTGCAGAGTGTTGTCGAGCGACACGGTGACGACCGGCGAGCTCATGATCTGCCAGACGGGCGTCTCCGCCGAGGCGCGGCCGAGCAGGACGACTTTGCGCGCGTAGTCGCGCTCCGACACGATGCCGGCGAGCTCGGTGCCGCGCATCACGAGAAGCGCGCCTACGTGGTGGTCCGCCATCTTCCGGATCGCCTCGAGCACCGGGTCCTCGGGCTCGATGCTGAAGAGCGCCCGACCCTTGCGGTCGAGCAGGTGACGCACGGTGTTCATGGTGCCCCTCCGACACTGCGGTCGCAGACAGCCTAGCGCTTGGCGGGGGCAACTTCCACTGTCAAGCTAACGCTCGCACTCACCGCTATCGTGCCCGACTCCACCGGGGTCGAGGCCATCTGCACTCCCCCGCGGGCCTGCATGTAGACGCGAGGCACGGGTACGAGTTCGGGGCCTTGCTGGTCCACCGACAGTATCCGGACGACTCTCAGGCCAAGCGCGTCCGCCAGCGCCTGGGCGTCCTGGCGCGCGTTCAGAGCCGCCTTGCGCAGAGCCTCCGTTCGCGGGACCTGCTCATCGCGCAGCGCGAAGCGGATATCCTGCACATCGTTGGACCCCGCCTGCGTCACTGCGTCGAGAACCGGACCGATCCTGCGCAGATCATCGAGCCTGACCTGAAGCACGTCGCGGGCGGTATACCCGGCGACGGTGGCCGCAGCCCCCGGTGAATAGCTGTAGTCGGGACTGATGGAGTACTCCGTCGTCGTGAGCTGCGCGCCGGAGCCCGCGGCCCGCTTCACCGCTGCGAGCACCACAGAGAGCTGCGCGGCATTGCGCGAGGCGGCGGCCTCGGACTTCCGCGCCTGCGTGGTCACGCCGATGTCGATGTAGGCTCGGTCCGGTGTTTCCGACACCTCGGCCTGGCCCGTCACCGTTATGGTGGCCGGCCGCGGCGGCCCGGGTGGGAATCCGGGAGCCCCTGCAAGCGCCCACGAGGAGGCGGCAGCCAGCGCGACGGCGAGGAATGCTCTCATGGCGACATTCTGCGCTGCGCGCGGCCTATCCGAGCAACTGTTCGCGGCGGTAGAGGCGGCCGGCGGCGAAGACCAGCAGGGCGCCCAGCACCAGCGCCGAGCACACCGAGAGCGCCGTATACCCGGCCGGCAGGGGCTGCATCCGGATGAGGCCCATGATGATGAAATGCTGGCTCAGGGAGGGAACGGCCATGAGCGCCGCCCGCGGCTGCAGCCCGAGAACGCTCGCAAAGACGAGCGGCAATGTCGGCACCAGGAGGACCAGCCCCACGTAGGTCTGGGCCTCGCGGTAGCTGCGGGTGAAGGCCGCTACCCATGTCATGAGAGCCGCGCCCGCCGGCACCAGCGGCAGGCAGGCCAGCACGATCTCCAGCGCGACCCGCGGCCCGAGGTCGGCGCTCATGCCGAGGCGCTCGAGCCCGACGAAGCGCAGCGCTATCGCGAACGCGGTCACGGTCAGGACGAGCGACAGCGTCATGTAGGCGCATGCCGCCAGGATCTTGCCGTAGATGAGATACTCGCGGCGGACCGGTACCGTGAGGAGCGGCTCCAGCGAGCCGCGCTCCCGCTCGCCCGCGGTGGCGTCGATCGCCAGATAGATGCCGCCCATCAGCATGGTGAGGATGATCAGGTAGCTCAACCCCGCGAGCGCCAGCCCGGAGCGGGCGGCCGGCGTCGAGATATCGACGGGATCCAGCACTATCGGCACGGTGAGCAGCGGATCCAGCCCCCGCGCGATCAGGCGCAGGCGCGCGACCGTCGTGCCGTACTGGTCGATGATGCCGGCAATCCGCTCGACACCGCGCGCGCTGTCGGTATTCGACTCGTCGGCAAACAGCAGCAACGGCGAGGGCTGGCCGGCCTCGAGCCGCGAGCCGAAGTCGTCCGGCACCAGCAGGACCGCCCGGTCGCGGTGCGCCGCCACCTCCCTGCGGGCCGCGGATTGATCCTCGTCGACCGCTTTGATCCTGACGTCGTGCTCGCGCAGATACGCCACCAGGTCGGGCGCGCGCGCCGCGTGCGAGACCGTCAGGTGCAGCGGCCGATCGGCCTGTGCCCCGGCGTTGCGGAAGCTCAGCGACAGCGCGGTGGCGATCAGGATCGGACCGAAAAGCGGTCCGAAGATCAACGCCGAGAACAGCGTGCGCCGGTCGCGAAGATTCTCGCGGAACTCCTTGACGAAGACACGCCAGATCGCCCTCATGGCGCCGCCCCGACCAGACGGACGAAAGCCTCTTCCAGCGACTCCGTCCCGGCGCGGCCGCGCAGCTCCCCGGGCGTGCCCTGGGCCGCCACGATGCCGTGGGCAATCACGACCACTTCATCGCAGAGCGCCGCGATCTCCTGCATCACGTGGCTGGAGAAGAGGATGCAATGGCCTTCGTCGCGCAAGCTCTGCAGCAGCGCGCGCAGCGCGCGGACCGCCATCACGTCGAGGCCGTTGGTCGGCTCGTCGAGCACGAGGTTCCGGGGCCGATGAACCAGCGCGCGCGCCAGCGCGGTCTTGATCCGCTGCCCCTGGGAGAAACCTCGCGCCGGCCGGTCCGCGAACTCCTCCATCTCGAGCTGCCGGACCAGCTCCGCCGTGCGGTGGCGCCGCTCGGGACGCGAGAGTCCATGCAGCGCGCCGAAGTAGAGGATGTTCTCGCGAGCAGTCAGGTTGGGATAGAGCCCCGCGCCGTGAGGGAGCACCCCCATGCGCTGGCGGGCGCCGAGCGGATCGCCGACGACACTGACTCCGTCGACGCGTGCATCGCCGGAATCCGGGGGCAGCACCGTGTAAAGGATGCGCAGCGTCGTCGACTTGCCGGCGCCGTTGGGACCGAGCAGGCCCGTGATGCGGCCGTCGAGCGCGCGCAGACTCACACCGCTCACCGCTGCGACGTTGCCGAAGCGCTTGTTGAGTCCTTCGGCTTCGATCAAGGCGCCGGCCCGTTCCGTGTGAGGAAGAACGGCACGGGCGACAGTCGGCGGGTGCAGGCCGTGTCGAGGCCGGCAACCGACGCGCGGCGCACGAATTGCGCCATCACGCCCGCCATGCAGGGATCGGTGAGCTGGCCGTGCCCGAACTGCGGAATCACCAGGCTCAGGCTGTGGGCGAATCCGCGGCTGGCCAGCGCGGCGTCGCGCGGCGGCGTGATCGGGTCGTTGCCGCCCGAGAGCAGCAGCGCCGGCACCTGCGAGTGCAGCGGCTGGTGGAGGTCAGGGTCGACCGGACCCCGCGGCCAGTTCCTGCACACCGCCTCGAGCCCATCGAGTTGCGATGTGCCGAGGAACGTCCGGGCGAGCTCGGCGCGCTGCTCCTCGTCAACGTGATAGAACGGGACGTCCTCGGAGCATACCACCGTGTAGTTCATGCCTTCGGCGACCGCGTTTCCATACACGCGATCGATGAGGAGGAATTGGCCGGCGAGCGGAGCGAAGTCGCCCGTGGCGCCGGCCTCGTGCAGGTCGAGAGGCAGCAGCGCCGCGAGCTCCGGCGTGTAGCTCGCGAGATGCAGCACCATCGCGAGCTGATCGCGCGTGAATTGCAGGCGATAGGGCTCGCCGCTCGTCGGGTCGGTCAGATCGACCCATACCGGGTGGGCCGCGAGCGTCTCGCGCACCTGCCGGTACGATGCCGCCGGATCGCCGAAGCGCGCATGACAGGCCGGCTGCTGCACGCAACGGGAGAAAATGCTCGACAGCGCCGCTTGCGCATCGAGGGCGCTCGTGGCCCCGAGCGCCAGTTGGGGCGGCACCACGCCGTCGAGGATGACGCTGCGGACCCGGTCCGGAAAGCGGCGGACATACTGCTGCGCGACGATCGTGCCGTATGACGATCCATAGAGATTGATGCGGCCGTAGCCCAGCGCCACCCGCACCCGGTCGAGGTCCTGCACGGCGAGACTCGTGGTGTAGAACCGTACGTCGGCGCGAGTCCCCAACATCTTCAGGCAGCGCTCCGTCTCGGCGATGATATCCGCGGTGGAGCTCTGGTAGAGGTCCTCCTCGCTCGACTCGCAGTCGAGGGCGTTGGAGCCGCCGGTGCCGCGCTGGTCGACGAGCACGATGTCGCGGTCGCGATGGATCTGCGCGAACACCGGCGCGACACTGGCGTAGAAGGAGGTCGCGGCCATTCCCGGCCCCCCGGCCAGCACGAAGAACGGATCGGGACGCTTGCGGATGTTGACGGCGGGCACGACTGCCACGCTCAGCTCGATCTGCCGTCCGTGCGGCGCCGCGGGATTCTCCGCGACGGCCAGCCGGCCGCACTGCGCCGGGATGAGCGTCAGCTCCTCGCTCTGGCGCAGCTCGCACGGTGACAGCGCCAGAGGCCCGGCCGCCCGGGCGCGGCCGGCGACCGGCAGGGCGGCGGCCAGACAGAAAAGCAGCAATGCGTTGCGCAGGCTCACTTGGGCCCGAGGATAATGCATCGCTGGAGGGGCCGACTCTGCCCTTGTTCACGCGCCGCCGGGCTCTACAATATTCAGGATGCGCTTTTCCCAACCCTTCGACGTCATCGTCATCGGCGGTGGCCACGCCGGCACGGAAGCCGCCCTGGCGGCCGCCCGCATGGGTGCGCGCACCTTGCTTCTCACCCAGAGCATCGAGACGCTGGGCCAGATGAGCTGCAACCCCGCGGTGGGCGGCATCGGCAAGGGCCATCTCGTCCGGGAGATCGACGCGCTGGGGGGTGCCATGGCGCGCGCGACCGACCAGGCCGGAATTCAATTCAGGACTCTGAACGGCAGCAAGGGTCCCGCGGTGCGGGCCACCCGCGCCCAGGCGGATCGCCAGCTTTACAAAAGGGCCGTCCGCTCGCTGCTGCAGAGCGAGCCGCGGCTGGCGATCTTCCAGCAGGAGGCCGCGGACCTCGTGGTCGAGGGGGAGACGGTCAAGGGCGTCGTGACGGTGACCGGCATCGCCTTCGAGGCGCCGGCGGTGGTGCTCACGGTGGGTACCTTCCTCGGCGGCCGCATCCACGTGGGACTCGACAACTACCAGGGTGGACGGGCAGGCGATCCACCCTCGAACCGCCTGGCAACCCGGCTGCGGGAGCTGCCGTTTCGCGTCGGTCGGCTCAAGACCGGCACGCCGCCGCGGCTGGATGGCCGGACGCTCGACTTCTCGGCCATGACTCGCCAGACCAGCGACCACCCTCTGCCGGTGTTTTCGTTTCTTGGGCGAGCTGAAGAGCATCCGAAGCAGATCGATTGTTTCATTACGAGTACGACGGAACGGACCCACGAGATCATCCGCGGCGCCGTGGATCGTTCGCCAATGTTCACCGGCGTCATCGAGGGTGTGGGTCCCCGGTACTGCCCGTCCGTCGAGGACAAGGTCTTTCGCTTCGCCGACAGGGCCTCGCATCAGATCTTCGTGGAGCCGGAAGGGCTCGACAGCTACGAGATCTATCCCAACGGCATCTCCACCAGCCTGCCGTTCGACGTGCAATGCGAGCTCGTGCACAGCATCCCGGGCTTCGAGCGCGCGCACCTCACCCGGCCGGGGTATGCCATCGAATACGACTACTTCGATCCGCGCGACCTGCGGCCTTCCCTCGAGACCCGTGTGCTCCACGGACTCTTCTTCGCCGGGCAGATCAACGGAACGACGGGGTATGAGGAGGCTGCGGCGCAGGGCATCGTGGCCGGCATCAACGCGACGCTCGCCTGCCGCCAGCGCGAGGCATGGGTGCCGAAGCGAAGCGAGGCTTATCTAGGCGTGCTCATCGACGATCTGGTGACGAGGGGGACGCGCGAGCCGTACCGCATGTTCACCAGCCGCGCCGAGCATCGCCTGCTGCTGCGCGAGGACAACGCCGATCTGCGCCTGACGCCGCTGGGCCGGGAGCTCGGCCTGGTGGAAGACGAGCGCTGGCGGGTCTTCGAGGCGAAGCGGCGCCTGTCGGACGAGGAGACAGCCCGGCTGCAGAGCCTGCGCGTGCACCCCGCCGACGTACCCGGCGAATGGTCAGAGCGCGTCCTGGGAGGCCCGCTGGCACGGGACGTATCGGCTTTCGAGTTGCTTCGCCGGCCGGAAGTCAGCTACGACGCCCTGCTCGACGTTGTAGGAGGTCCGGACTGGCTTCGCGCCCCGCCCGATGACCGCGTCCCACCGCAGGTGCGGGTGCAGGTCGAGGCCCGCGCAAAGTACGCCGGATACATCGAGCGGCAGAGCGAGGAAATCGCTCGCCAGCGCCGCAACGAGGAGACGAAGTTGCCGGACGACATCGACTACGGTCAGGTCGCTGGACTCTCGCACGAAGTGCGCAGCCGCCTCGCGGAATACCGTCCGGCCACGGTCGGGCAGGCCGGCCGGGTGCCGGGCGTAACGCCCGCCGCCGTCACGCTGCTGCTGGTGCATCTGAAGAAGCGCGCTCTCGCGGCAGAGCGCACGCGCGTCGCATGACGACAACGGAGCCTCGCAACACCTTCCTCGAGCAACTCGCTGCGTGCTGGTCGCGCAGCGACTCGCTGGTCTGCGTCGGTCTCGATCCGGAGATCGAGCGCTTTCCGCGGCAGGTCGCCGAGCATCCGTCACCGATTTTTCACTTCAACAAGGCGATCATCGACGCCACGGCGGACTTGGTTTGCGCCTACAAGCCGCAGTTCGCCCATTACGCGGCCTACGAGGCGGAAGACCAGCTCGAGCGCACCATCGAGTACATTCACCGGGCCTATCCCGGCGTGCCGGTCATCCTGGATTCCAAGCGCGGCGACATCGGCAACACCGCGGAGCGCTATGCGATCGAGGCCTTCGAGCGTTACGGCGCCGATGCCGTGACCGCGAATCCCTACCTCGGAGGCGACTCGCTGGAGCCGTTCCTGCGGCGGGAGGACCGCGGGGTCGTGGTGCTCTGCCGTACCTCCAACCCTGGCGCCCGCGACCTGCAGGACCTCGCGGTCGGCGACGGCGGGCAGCGGCTCTATCACATCGTGGCGGAGATGGCGGCGGCCCGTTGGAACACCCGCGGCAACTGTTTGCTGGTCGTGGGCGCGACCTATCCCCAGGAGCTGGCCGAGATCCGGCAGATCGTCGGCGACATGCCGCTTCTGGTGCCGGGCGTCGGCGCCCAGGGCGGCGATGTTGCGCAGGTCGTCCGCAATGGCCAGACCCGGGCGGGGACCGGCCTTCTCGTGAGCTCCTCGCGCGGTATTCTCTACGCTTCCGCCGGAGATGACTTCGCCTCGGCAGCCCGGTCCGCGGCGCTCTCGCTGCGGAACCAGATCAATGTCCATCGCCTGCGGCCGACGCAGTAAGCCCTGATGCGAAGCGCCGCCCGCGCGCTCCTCGTCCTGTCGCTCGCGGCCGCGGCACTCTGCGGCTGCTCGCACGCTCCGAGGGGCGGCCGA
>JASHVV010000235.1 GCA_030044385.1 Gammaproteobacteria bacterium | reverse complement strand
AACCCGCACCGCCCCAGCCAGAACACCAGATCCCGGATCACATCCCCCACCGCCCGCAGCTCCCCGCGGAATCCCAGCCGCTTCCTCAGCACCACCGCCTGAGACAGCGCCCGCCCGTCGGCGAACGCCGGAAACTGCAGCGCCAGCAGCGGCCGATCCGCGATCTCCGGATAGACCGCCTCGATGTCCGCCGTGTTGGGGACCAGCACCCCGACCGCGGCATGCTGCGCCAGCAGCGTCTCGCGCTCCGCCCGCCATCGGGCCAGCGGCACGATCACCTTGCCGCCGCCAGATTCGATTTCCGTGCGCCCGTCCTCGATGACTGTCCAGTCATCACCGACGAGCTCACCGTCGCGAAGAATCGTCGCAGTCGCCGTCATGCCGCGGCCGCCTCAGACTCGTTCACATAGAGACGCGCCTTGAAGGGCCCCATACCCAAGCGCCGGTAGCACTCGATGAAGGTCTCGTCCTCATCGCAGCGAAACTCCAGATAAGCCTGGATCAGCCGTTCCACGCCGTCCGCGATTTCATCCCGCGCCAGTGCCCGGCCCACGCGCTCGCCGATCGCGGCGTCATTGCTCGGGCTGCCGCCCAGGGTCACCTGGTACCACTCCTCGCCGTGCTTATCGACGCCGAGAATGCCGATGTGCCCGACGCTGTGGTGTCCGCAGCCATTCATGCAGCCGCTGATCGTGATGCGGATCGCGCCGATCTCGTACTGCGCATCCAGCGTGTCGAACCGCCGGTAAATGTCCTGCGCCACCCCGATCGAGCCCGCATTGGCCAGGCCGCAGAAGTCGAGCCCCGGGCAGCAGACGATGTCGGTGACCAGCCCGACGTTGGGCGTCGCCAGCTTGAACGCGTCCAGCTGGCGCCAGACCTCGTACAAGTCGCGCTCCGCGACATCGGCCAGCACCAGGTTCTGATCGTAGGTGGAGCGCAGCTCCCCGAAGCTGTAGGCGTCGCAGATGTCGGCCAGCGCCTCGAACTGTTCCGCGGTGCAATCGCCCGGCACGTGATCCGGCGCCTTCAGCGACACGAACACCACCTTGTAGCCGGGCACCTTGTGCGCGCGCACGTTGCGCTTGATCCAGGCCGCGAAGCCCGCATCGCGCGCGGCAACGGCCTCGATATCGGCGCCGGCTTGCGCGGCCGGCCGGTAGGCCGGAGCCGTGAAGAAAGCCCGCATCCGCTCGATGTCCTGCGGCAGCAGCAGCAGCTCCTCGCCCTCGACGCTCGCCTTGATCTTGGCGTGCTCGTCCTCGATCGCGGTGCGGAAGCGGTCGATGCCCCACTCGCGCAGCACGATCTTGATGCGCGCCTTGTGGATGTTGTCGCGGCGGCCGAAGCGGTTGAAGGTGCGCAGGATCGCGCACGCGTAGCTCAGGAGATCCGACTCCGGCACGAACGGATTCATCTCCTGGCCGAGCATCGGTTGCCGGCCGAGGCCGCCGCCGACGAAGAAGCGGTATCCGACGGCACCGTCCGCGCGGCGCACCAGGTGCACCGCCACGTCGTTGGTGCGCGAGGCCGCGCGGTCCACCGCGGCGCCCGTGAAGCCGAACTTGAACTTGCGCGGCAGCCAGTAGAACTCCGGGTGCAGCGTGACGAACTGGCGCAGCAGCTCGCAGTAGGGCCGCGGGTCGGTGTGCTCGTCGGCCGCCACGCCCGCCAGGTAATCGGCCGTGATGTTGCGCGTGTCGTTGCCGCAGGCCTGGATGCCGTGCAGCTGCACCTCCGCGAGCTCACCCAGGAGGTCGGGCACCTGCTCGAGCTGCGGCCAGTTGAGCTGGATGTTCTGCCGCGTGGTGAAGTGGCCGTAGCCTTTGTCGTACTTGCGCACGACATGGGCCAGCTTGCGCAGTTGCTTCGACTCGAGGAGCCCGTAGGGCACCGAGATGCGCAGCATGGGCGCGAAGCGCTGCTGATAGAGACCGTTGCGCAGCCGCAGCGCCCGGAACTCGTCCTCTGTCAGCTCGCCCGCGAGATATCGACGGGTCTGATCCCGGAACTGCTCGACGCGCTGAGTGACGAGCGCGCGGTCTGTCTCGTCGTAACGGTACATGCCGCCGGACTATAGGCGGCGGCCGGCGACCCGCTAAATACCGTCTGGTTTGGTATCCCGCGCCGCGGGTTATGAGTGCGCCGATCGCTGCTCGCCAGCGAGAACTAATATAGTAATATCATTACATTACACGTTAAATCTAATTTATATTCTGGCTCATCGCGGCGCCAGCTCGATCCCGGCGGGAAGCTGTGCCACGACTCGGGCGAAGCGCCGGCGCTCATCGAGTATGGAATCCGCGTCGATCGCGCCCACCGTGCGCCAGTCCGCCACGCTCCAATGCTCCGCGAGCGCGCCCTCGAGCGCCGCGCGCCGCGAAGCCCATGACGAGTTGAAGAACCGCGCAAACTCCTGCCAGCTCGCGCGTGCGGCCACGGAGGTGCCCGCGGCGAGCGCACTCTCGAGCCGCGCGAGCGCTTCCCGGCTGGTGCCGGACCGGCTGACGAGGTTGCCGAGCTGGCGCGCGCCGGCAGCCGCGGCGCCGTTGGCCTGCGACTGTCGCGAGAGGAGCAGCTCCGACAGGGTCTGGTCCCGCTCTTCGAACCGTGCGAGTACCCATACCAGGTAGCTGACGCACGCCTCCCGAAACAGAGCTATCGCGTCCTCGGACGCGGCAGTACTCGTCGACCCGAACGCCGCCGCGCAAGCGTTTGCGACCTCGGCCGCATGAGATTGCTCCACAGCGAGCTGCGAGCGGATGATTTCGAGCTCATTCATCGGGTTCGCTCCTCGCTTGCAGCATGCTGTGCGGGAAAGCCTGGATCTCGGCGCCGAGCACGAGGAGCCGCGGCGGCAGGGAGAGGGGCAGGGGCAGCAGCTTCCAGCGGCCGTCGGGCGCCTGCAGCCGGCCGATGGACCCTGCGTGGGGCGCCGCAGCCGGCGCCGCGGCCCGGCCGGTCGCGATCACCGCGCGGGCGCGCTCCCCGAGATCCCCTTCCAGGCACCCCCCGGAGATCAGGCCGGAGTACTCGCCGCCTGCCGCCATGCGCAGCATCGCCCCCGGCTTGCGGTAGGTCGAGCCCGCCGTGTGCGCCAGGATGCCGAGCGCCATTGCGCGGCCCACGGCCCGCTCGCGCTCGAGGAGGGGGAGGAGGGGACCTGGTATGGAATCCATTGCGGTGAATTATGCATGGCGGCGCACAAAAACATCATTGCGCGCTCCCGGGCCGGTCAGTAGAGTCGCACGGCCTTTCCCCTCTGGTCGACTTTTCAATTCCATGCCCAATTCCTTGCCCTGGGTCGTGCATAAATTCGGCGGCTCCAGCGTCGCCGACGCCAACTGTTTCCGCCGCGTCGCGGCCATCGTCGATTCGCTGCCCGCCACGCGCGTCGGCGTCGTGCTCTCAGCATGCAAGGGTGTCACGGACGCCCTGCTCGCCTTGATTGCTCTGGCCGAGAGCCAGGACGACCGCTATCGCGTCGAGCTGGCTGCGCTGCGCTCGCGGCATGCGGAGATCGCCGAGACGCTCCTCAGCCCGGAGTCCGCGCGTCTCTATCTCGCGGGTTTCGACCGCGACTGTCACGACCTCGAAGGCATCCTGCACACGGTGAAGCTGACCCGGTCGGCGGCGCGCAACGTGAGCGACCTCATCGCCGGCTACGGCGAGATCTGGTCGACCAAGCTCTTTCACCGCTTCTACGAGGAGCGTGGCAGCCGCCGCGGCCCCACGCAGTGGATCGACGCCCGGCGGGTCGTGGTCGTCGAGTGGGGACCGCTGGGACCGGGTGTGCAGTGGACGCGGTCGCGGGCGAATCTCGCCGATCTCGTGGACCGCGACTTCAAGGGTACCCTGATCATCACGGGCTTCATCGCCTCCGATCCGCGTGGCGTGCAGACGACGCTCGGCCGCAACGGCAGCGACTTCTCCGCCTCCATTTTCGGCGCGCTGCTCGATTCCTCGGAAATCCACATCTGGACGGACGTCGACGGCGTCCTCTCGGCCGATCCGCGCCGCGTGCCCGATGCCACGGTGATCGACTCGCTCACCTACAACGAGGCGATGGAGCTCGCCTACTTCGGGGCGAAGGTGATCCATCCGCAGACCATGGCGCCCGCGGTGGGCGATGCCATTCCCATCTGGATCCGCAACACCTTCGCGCCGGAGAAGCCCGGAACCCTCATCTGCGCGCAGCCGACCTCGAAGCTGCCCGTGAAGGGCATCGCGAGCATCGAGCAGGTGGCGCTGATCAATCTCGAGGGCGCCGGCATGATCGGCGTGCCGGGGACCGCGCACCGCCTCTTCGGCGCGCTGCGCGAGGACGGCATTTCGGTCATCCTCATTTCCCAGGGCAGCTCCGAGCACTCGATCTGCTGCGCCATCCCGCGCGAGCAGGCCGAGCGTGCCGCCGCGCTGGTACGCCAGGCGTTCGAGCGCGAGCTGAAAGAGGGGCAGATCCAGAGCGTCGAGATCGACCCCGACCTCGCGATCCTCGCCATCGTCGGTGATGGCATGGCGGGCACACCCGGCGTTGCGGCGAATGTCTTCAATTCCCTCGGCGCCGCCAGCGTGAACGTGCGCGCGATCGCTCAGGGCGCGTCGGAACGCAACATCTCCGTCGTCGTCGAGGGCCGGTCCGCGACGCGCGCATTGCGTGCCGTGCACGCCGGTCTTTATCTCTCGCCGCACACCATCTCTGTCGGCGTCATCGGACCAGGCACGGTGGGCAGGGTGTTCCTCGATCAGCTGGCCTCGCAGACCGCCCGCCTGCGGCAGCAGTTCAAGATCGACTTGCGGGTGCGCGGCATTCTCGGCTCCCAGCGCATGGCGCTCGCCGAGTCCGGCATCCCGCTCGAGCGCTGGCGGCAGGAGTATGAGCAGCGGGGCGTCCCGGCGGACCTCGATCGCTTCATCGAGCACGTGCACGTCGATTACCTGCCGCATTCGGTGCTCATCGACTGCACGGCGAGCACGGCCGTCGCGGGGCGCTACGCGGAATGGCTGGGCGCCGGCATGCACATCGTGACACCGAACAAGAAGGCCAACAGCGCGGACCTGGCCTTCTACCGCGCCATGCACGAGGCGCGCCGCGCGAGCGGGGCACACTACCTCTACGAGGCGACGGTGGGCGCGGGCCTGCCGGTGGTGCACACCTTGCGCGACCTGAGAGAGACCGGCGACGAGATCACGAGCGTCGAGGGAATCTTCTCCGGGACGCTGGCCTACCTCTTCAATGTCTATGATGGCCGCACGTCGTTCTCCGATATCGTGCTGGACGCTCGCCAGCGCGGCTACACGGAGCCCGATCCGCGCGATGACCTTTCCGGCATGGATGTCGCGCGCAAGCTCATCATCCTCGGCCGTGAGTTGGGCCTCGAGCTCGAGCTCGCCGACGTCAAGGTCGAGAGCCTGGTGCCCGCGGGTCTCGAGGGAGGCTCCATCGAGGAGTTCATGGCGCGGCTGCCGCGGCACGATGCGGCGATGCGGGAGCGGCTCGAGGGCGCCCGCGCGCGCGGCAAGGTGCTGCGGTATGTCGGCCGGCTGACTTGCGAGCGCGCTGCCGCCGCCGCCCCCTCCGCTGCCGGACGAGCGCTCGCGGGTGTCGCGACCGTGGGCTTGATGGAGCTCGATGCGAAGCATCCTTTCGCCAACATTGCGCTCACCGACAACGTGGTGCGCTTCGCCACCCGGCGCTACTGCGACAACCCGCTCATCGTCCAGGGCCCCGGGGCCGGACCCGAGGTCACGGCCGGCGGCGTGTTCGCCGACCTGCTGCGTCTCGCCGCCTACCTGGGAGCGCGGCTGTGAGCCCTACCCACAGCTGGGCGACAGCCTTCGCGCCGGCATCCGTCGGCAACGTCGCGATCGGCTTCGACATCCTGGGCTTCTCCGTCGGGGCGCTCGGGGATCGCGTGACGGTGAGCCGCACGGGAACGAAAGGCGTCACGATCACGGAGATCACGGGTGTGGCAGGACCGCTGCCGACCGATCCGCTGCAGAACACTGCCGGCCGCGCGCTGCTGGCGATGCACGAGGCGCTGCAGCCGGGCTTCGGCTTCGCGATGCGCATCGACAAGGGGATTCCGCTGGGCTCGGGACTCGGCGGCTCGGCCGCCTCGGCCGTGGGGGCGGTGGTGGCGGCCAACGCGCTGCTGCCGCAGCCGCGCAGCAGCCTCGAGCTGTTGAAATACGCCATGCAGGGCGAGGCGGTGGCGAGCGGCTCGCTGCACGTCGACAACATCTCGCCGTCGCTCTTCGGCGGCCTGGTGCTCACCGTCGGCATCGACCATCCGCGGATGAAGCAGATTCCGGTCCCCGAGGGGATTCGGGCCGTCATCGTGCATCCGCAGATGTTCCTGTCGACGCGGCAGGCCCGCGCGATCCTCAAGCGCAGCGTCGAGCTCTCCGATTTCGTCTGGCAGACGGCCAATCTCGCGGGCTTCATCTCCGGCTGCTATACCAACGATCTCGACCTGATCCGCGCTTCCTTCGAGGATGTGGTCATCGAGCCGCAGCGTCAGGCGTTGATTCCCGGGTTTCAGCAGGTGCGTCAGGCCGCCATGCGGGCCGGCGCGCTCGGGTGCTCGATCTCCGGCGCCGGGCCGACCCTCTTCGCCTGGGCGCAGGCCAAGGACGCGCACGGGGTGTTGGAGGCCATGCGGCGCGAGTTCGCAGCCGCCTCCATAGCCGTCGATGAATGGCTGGTCGACGTCGGAGCGGACGGCGCCCAGGTCGTGGAGGCAGGTTGAGAGAGTCGCGGAGCGGGGGGGAATGAGCGGATTGCAGTTCAGGAGCACACGGGATGGCCGGCTGACGGCCGGATTCGGCGATGCCCTGGCGCAGGGGCTCGCGCCCGACGGCGGACTCTACGTGCCCACCGAGTGGCCGGAGCCTCAGCCCGCAGCCCTGGGCCCGCGCGAGAGCCTGGCGGGCATCGGCGCGAAGCTGCTCGCGCCCTTCCTCGCCGGCGACCCGCTCGCGCCGGCGTTGCCGGACATCGCCGCCGAGGCGTTCGACTTCCCGGCTCCGGTGGTCGCGCTCGGCAACGGCGGGCGGCTCGCGGTGCTCGAGCTCTTCCACGGCCCGACGGCGGCCTTCAAGGATTTCGGCGCGCGGTTTCTCGCGGCGTGCCTCTCGCGCCTGCGCGGCCCGGCGTCGCGGCCTCTCACCATCCTCGTCGCCACTTCCGGCGATACCGGCGGGGCCGTTGCTGCGGCGTTCCATGGCCGGCCCGGGATCGAGGTGGCGGTGCTCTTCCCCAAGGGGCTCGTGTCGCCGACGCAGGAGCGGCAACTCACCTGCTGGGGCGGCAACGTCAGGTCGTTCTCGGTGCGCGGCACGTTCGACGACTGTCAGCGCATGGTCAAGCAGGCATTCCTCGACCGCGCCTGGCAGGAGGAGCGGGCGCTGTCGTCGGCCAACAGCATCAACCTGGGCCGGCTGCTGCCGCAGGCCGTTTACTACGCTGCGGCCAGTCTGGCGGTCTTCAGGCGTCACGGCGAGCCGGCGTCCTTCGTCGTGCCGAGCGGTAACCTCGGCAACGCGGTGGCCTGCATCTGGGCCCGGCGGCTGGGACTCCCGATAGGGCAGGTCGTGCTGGCGCACAACGTCAATCGCACGGTGCCGGATTTCCTCGAGAGCGGAGAGTGGCGGCCGCGCGCCAGCATCGCCACGCTGGCGTCCGCCATGGATGTTGGCAATCCCAGCAACATGGAGCGTCTGCGCGCGTTTTATCCAGAGCTGAGTGAGGTCCGCTCCGCGGTCAGTGCGTACGTCGTGGACGACGAGTCCATCCGTGCACGGATCCGCATCGGCTACCAGGAGCTCGGCCAGGTCTGGTGTCCCCATACGGCTACCGCCGCCGAGGCTTACGCGAGGCTGCCGGCGGAGCGCCGCGAGAGCGGTCGCTGGGTGTTGGTATCCACCGCTCATCCGGCCAAGTTTCGCGAGATCGTCGCGCCGCTGATCGGACGCGAGGTCGCCGTGCCGGAGTCGCTCGCCGAGTTGTTTGCAAGACCGTCCGAGTGCGCGGAGATCGGCGCCGATCTGGCGTCGCTTCGGGCCGCGCTGCGGGACAGTCGGGTATCGGAGGATCGTAGCCGTGGATGAGATCGAGAAGCTGCCGCCGACCGCGTGGGTCCTGATTGCAATCGCCGCGGCACTGGGGTTCGGACTGTCCTGGCTGTGGCGCTGGTACCGCCAGTACCGAGCGCGCAAGTCGCTGCGCATGGCGGTCACGGCGACCGGGTCCGATCACGTCGTGGACGTGCTGGTGCCCGACGGCATGGGAGGCGGCTTTCACGTCGACTTCCTGCTGCTGACCTCCCGCGGCGTCCTGGTGGTCGACCTGCGCGACGTGCAGGGCAACATCTTCGGCGGCGATCAGATGGCGGAGTGGACGGTCATGGACGGGCCGCGGCGCTTCACGTTCACCAACCCGCAAAGCGGCCTCTACGACCGCATCGCGGCCGTGAAGGCGATCGCGGGCGAGGTGCCCGTGGAGGGCCGGGTGGTCTTCACCCGCCGCGGGCGGTTCCCCAAGGGCCTGCCCAAGTGGACGCTGATGATCGATGCGCTGCGGGCGGAGTTCCCCGCCATGGAGCACGGGGACGGCGCCATGGGCTTCGGCGAGGGCTGGGAGAAGATCAAGGGCGCGGTGAAGCCGAGCTACATGGCGCACATGCGTTAGGTCATGACCCTCGCAGTGTCCCGGCGTGGTCGGCCAGGACCAGCGACACGCAGGCGGTGAGCTTCTCGGCGTACTCCAGGTGGAGGAATTCATTCGGGCCGTGGGCGTTGGCGTGCGGGCCGAGGACGCCGGTGATGAAGAATTGCGTGCGCGGGAAGCGCTCGCCCAGCATGGCCATGAAAGGGATGGTGCCGCCGCAGCCGACGTGGACGGCCTCGCGTCCGTAGATCCGGCCCGAGGCGCGAGTGATCGACTCCTCCAGCCAGGGCGCGAAGGCGGGGGCATTCCATCCGGGCGCGCCGTCTCCTGACTCGAAGCGCACCTGGGCTCCGTACGGCGGATTGCGCTCCAGCGCCTCCTTCACGGCGCGTGCCGCCAGTGCCGGATCGCAAGTCGGCGGCAGCCGCAGCGACAGCTTCAGGGTGAGCGAGGGCAGCAACACGTTGCCCGCCGACAAGGTCGGCGGCATGCCGTCGGCGCCGGTCACGGCCAGCGTCCCTTTCCAGGTGCTGTTGATGAGAAGCTCCACCGGATCGTTGGAGACCGGGTGCACGCCGGATGCCCAAGGGAGCTTCCCGGCTACGGACTCGCCGAGCACGCGCGCCGCGGCGACGATCTGCTCGCGGCGGTCCTGCGGAATCGAGACCGCGAGCGCATCGAGGAGCAGTCCGCCGTTGACGGGGCTCTCGAGCCGCGCGAGAAGCTGCTCCACGATGCGAAACGGCGTCGGCGCGATGCCGGTCGCCATGCCGGAATGCACGCCTTCCTCGAGTACCCGCACGTGCAGGAGCCCCACGAGATTGCCCCGCAGCGAGGTCGTGCACCACACCTGGTCGTAGTTGCCGCACTCAGCGTCCAGACAGACGACGAGCGAGGGGTCGCCGATAGCATCACCCAGCGCGTCAAGATGCGCGGG
>JASHVV010000234.1 GCA_030044385.1 Gammaproteobacteria bacterium | reverse complement strand
AGGGACTTTCTGGTGCGCCGACGGACAGCCCTTGCCGGCCGAGGGCCGTACCGAGGTCGCGCACCGGCCGGAGTGCTGGCTGCTGTCGGGCACCCTGAAGGTGCTGGGCTCCCCGCCGGTGGAGTTCGTCAACGCCTACCAGATCGAGCCGCCCGGGCGGGACGGCGCGGCGCTGAAGTGGAGCTCCGAGAACGCGACCCTGGGCAAGATCCACGGCACGTTCTCGGTCGTCGGCAGCTCGATTCTTTCCGTCTACCGGTGCGAAGCCGCCGGCTATCACGGCGCCGAGCATTACCGCTGGGTGGACGAATACAGCTACGAGGCGACCGGGGTGCTGCTGCTGGAAGACCGCGCCCTCTCCTCGTGGCAGGTCCTGCTCCGCCGCGAGTCAACCCATGCCTAGCAGCTGGGTCGTCGGCAGATAGTGGTCGATGAGCAGCGCCGCGAACAGGAACATCAGGTAGGTCACCGAATAGCGGAACACGCGCATCGGCAGCTCCTGCCGGGCGGTGAGCTTCAGCGCCAGCGCGTAGTAGAGGAACCGCGCATCGAGCACCAGCGCCGCGGCCAGATAGATCAGGCCGCTCAGCCGCGTCAGAAACGGCAGCAGGGTCACGACGAACAGCAGAATCGTATAAAGGAGGACCTGCAGCCGCGTGTACTCCACTCCATGCGTGACCGGCAGCATCGGGATGCCGACGCTCGCGTATTCATCCTTGCGAGCGATCGCCAGCGCCCAGAAGTGCGGCGGGGTCCATACGAAGATGATGAGGAAGAGGAGCAACGCGTTGGGATCGATGTGGTTGGTGACGGCAGCCCAGCCGAGAACCGGCGGCACCGCGCCCGCGGCCCCGCCGATCACGATGTTCTGCGAAGTGGCATGTTTCAGCCATGCCGTGTAGATCACCGCATAACCGATCAGGCCCACGAAAGTCAGCGCGGCCGTCAGCAGGTTGACGAGGAACGACAGGAGGGTCATCGCGGTGATGCCGAGTACCGCCGCGAATATCAGCGCCTTGCGCTCCGTGAGCCGATGCGTCGGCAACGGTCGCGACTGGGTGCGCGCCATCTGCTCGTCGAAGCGTCGATCGAGAACGTGGTTGATTGCCGCCGCGCATGCTGCAGCGAGGGCGATTCCGAGCGTCCCCCAGACGAGTGCTCTGAGCGGCGGCCAGCCGGGGCTCGCGAGCAGGGTGCCGACCACCGCCGTGAAGGTGATGAGCGCCACGATCCGCGGCTTCGTCAGCTCGTAGTACCGCCGCCACGCAGCGGGTGCGACTGTCGCGTACTCCGAAGTTGTTGCCGCCACGAGCTCTAGTCCCTCACGCCTTGTGCAGCATACGCATGATGTGCAGCTTGGCTGTCAACGCCAGCATGGCCATCAGCAGGAGCGCCGCGCCGGCCGTATGGGCCGTGGTCAGCCACAGCGGAAATGTCCCCAAAACCATCGAGATACCGATCGCAAGCTGCAGGGCCAGCGCAGCCAGTACGAGGTAGGCGCGCGGCCGCGCGCCGGCAAGGGAGGGGCGGCTGATCACGTAACCCGACACTGCGATGAACGTGAGCGTCACCGTCAGTGCCCCCAGGCGATGAGCCAAGTGGATCGCCACCCGCGCGGAGTTGGCGAGAACGCCTCCCTGGTAGTCGATCCAGACACCTCGCCACAGGACGAAGGCATGCCGGAAGTCGGCATGCGGCCACCAGGCTCCCTGGCAGGTCGGAAAATCGGGACAGGCGAGCGCGGCGTAGTTGGCGCTGGTCCAGGCGCCCAGGAAGAACTGGGCAGCGAGCACAATGACGCATAGCACGGAGAGCCAGTACGCAATCCGCACCGTGGATGAGGCCTCCGACCACAGTGTCGCTCCGTGCGTTGGCACGGTCTGGAGATGCACCGCTCCACGGGGCCGCAGCTGCAGCCTGAGCCAGAGCCACCAGAGCAGGGCGAGCGTGGTCATGCCGAAGATGAGGTGCGCCGTCACGATGAGCGGCTTCAGCAGCAGGGTCACCGTCAGCATCCCGAGCACGGCCTGCACGATGACCGTGGCGAAGAGGAGCAGCCCGAATCCCGCGCCCACCACCTTGGGCTGGCCCGGCCGGGCCGGGGACGGGCGCGCGGCGATCGCCAGCGCGGCGATCACGATGATGATCGTACCCAGCGTGCCTGCCGCATAGCGGTGGATCATCTCGTGCCAAGCCTTCCCGGCCTGCAGCGGCCGGCCGGGGAACTGCGCCTGGCTGGTGGGGCTGTCCTCGGCGCCTACCGGGCTGATGTGGCCGTAGCATCCCGGCCAGTCCGGGCAGCCCAGGCCCGCGTCCGTGAGGCGCACGTACGCGCCGAGCACGATGACCCCGAAGCACAGCAGCACGCCGACGAGCGCGAGCCCGCGCATCCAGCGGTCGAGGAGCATCTGGGTCAAGCAATCTCCTAGGACGACGAGTGAGGCCGGCTCAGCCGATATCGGACAGCGCCAGCAGTTTCCGCAGGTCGATGAGCAGGCCGCGCGGATTGCGGCGGACATCGTAGCGCATCATCAGGTTGCCGAGCGGATCGACGATGAAGAGCGAGTGCGTCCGGTCTCCCGGCGGGAACTGATCGAGCAGCTGCCGGCCCGGCAGGCCGGTCGCATCCAGCACCTCGAGCCCGGCCTGCTCGCGCGCCAGGAATGCCACCGCGCAGCAATGGCCGGTTACCAGGAAGACACGTGAGACCCGTGGCATGTCGGTGCCCAGCGCGCGCCGCGTCTGGCGCATCACGTAGAGCGTCTGACGGCAGGCTGCGTCGCAGCTTCCATCCCCGACATAGGCCAGCGTCCATGTCCCGCGGAACAGATCCGGCGCCGGGGTCGAGCTCTTCCCTCCTGCGGCCGGATCGGCCGGAGCGACGCGCGGCAGACTCACCTTGGACAGCCGCCGCGGCGGGCTGATGAGCTCGCCATGATTGACGTGGCCCGCCGGCCGCCAGCCGGTCCCGTAATAGAGCCAGACGGAGCCGAGGAGCGGAAGGAGAAAGAGAGCCGCGAGACCGGCGAGCGTCAGCAGGTTGCGGTTGCGCAGCTCCTCGGCGCTCGTGGTCATCGTGTCGTCTCCGGGCCTGCGGCGGGGGTCGGCGGCCGGCGCTTCGAGCTCAGCAGCAGCCACATCACCACGGCCGCGATCGCGAAGCACCACCACTGGAAGGCATAGCCGAAATTCTGCATGGCGGGAATACCCGGGAGCTGCCAGTCGCGCACGTAGCCGTCAGGGGCGTTGGGATCCAGCAGGATGACGCGCGGCTCGAGCGGGTGGCCGAGCGCAACGCTGAGCTGCTGCAGGGTCGGAAAGCTGGTCACCCGTGGCCAGGGGCCGCTCGCGGGCGGCGGCGCCCGTCCGAAGGAGAGCCCGGCGGCCGGCAGGCCGCCCACGCGCCCGATGACCGTCACGGCCCCCGCGGCCTGCAGCGAGGTGTCGGGCAGCCTGCTGCGGGTGCCGAGGAACGGGACCCAACCCCGGTCGACCAGCACCACCTGGCCGCCCGGACGCTCGAGCGGTGTCAACACGTGGTAGCCGTCGAGATCGCGATAGCTCATGTTGTCGATGAGGAACTGGTGCGCCGCGTCATAGGTGCCCACGACACTGACCCGCTGAAAGTCAGGCACGCGAGCCAGCGGCGTCGAGCCGAGCGCGAGCACTTCGCGGGCGCCGCGCTCGAAGCGCGCATGCTCCGCCGCGCGCGCCTCGCCGCGCCGCCACTGCCAGCGGCCGAGCGCGACGAACACGACGCACAACACCAGCATCAGCGCGGTAAACGCCGGCGACGGCGCGAAGCGGCGGCGGCCGGAAGTCAGCCGCGTGGGCACGGGGGTTGCTGTAGACTGGACGCCGCCATGCCGATTTATTTCAGGATCGGAATTCTCATTGCGTTCGCCGCGATCGTGGCGAGCCTGGGCTCGGCGCTGTACCACCTCTCGCGCGGCACCCAACAGGACTCCGCCAAACTGGTGCGCGCGCTGACGGTCCGGATCGTGCTGTCACTCGCACTGTTCGCGCTGATCATGCTGGCGTGGTACGCCGGCCTGATCACGCCGCACGGTGTGATCCCGCGCGGCCGCTAGCCGGCGCCGGGCCGCCTCCACGCCGGCCGCTCGTCTACATCCAGTAGACGAATATGAACAGGCCCAGCCACACCACATCGACGAAGTGCCAGTACCAGGAGACGGCCTCGAACGCGAAATGTTGCCGCGGCGTGAAATGCCCGCGCAGCACCCGCAGCCAGACCACGACCAGCATGATGGCGCCGATGGTCACGTGCAGGCCGTGGAAGCCGGTGAGCATGAAGAACGTCGAGCCGTAGATGCCGGTCGTCAGCCGGAGGTTCATCTTGGTGTAGGCATCGTAGTACTCGTGGCCCTGCAGCGCGACGAAGCAGAAGCCCAGAATGAACGTCAGCGCCAGGAAGAGCTTCAGCCGTCCGCGGTGGCCGGAGCGCAGCGCGTGGTGCGCGATCGTGACGGTGACTCCGCTCGTCAGCAGGATGAGCGTATTGATCGCGGCGATGCCATAGGCATTCATCGCCTCGAAGTTCTGTCCGCCGACGTGCGACGGGCCGTTGGTCGGCCAGACGGCTTCGTAATGCGGCCAGAGCAGCATGTTGGTGAGCGCGCGGATGCCGGCGCCGCCCAGCCACGGCACCGCCAGCACGCGGGAGTAGAAGAGCGCGCCGAAGAAGGCCGCGAAGAACATCACTTCCGAGAAGATGAACCACATCATGCCCATGCGGAACGAGCGGTCCACCTGGGTGTTGTAGACCCCGTGCTGGTTCTCGCCGATGACCGTATGGAACCAGCCGCCGAACATGAAGAAGAGCAGCAGCGGACCCGGCAGCAGGGACCACGCGCCGGACCAGTTGTCCAGGTACGCGACCGCGCCCCACATGAGGACGAAGAGCCCCACGGCCGCGACGATCGGCCAGGGGCTGCCGTGCGGGACGTAGTAGTGCTGGCTGTCAGGGGCGTGTGCGTTCGATGCCATTATGTGACCTTTGCTCAGGTTGGCGGCCGGCTCAATGGTGGGTGGCGCGGACCAGCATCAGGGCAATGAAGCCGAAATAGAAGAAGAGCACGACCGCCGTCACCACCAGCGTGGTGCGTCGGACGCGCCTGCGCCGCTCGATATCGTCCTGCCGCATCGCGATCGCTTGCTCCGGCGCCAGCGTGCTCATTGCGCGCACCGGGGCCTCAATGCGAGGCGCCGCGGGCGATCAGCGCATCCGAGGGCGGCACCGTCCAGGAATGGAACGGCGGCGGCGAGGGCAGCTCCCACTCCAGGCCGTGGGCGCCGTCCCAGGCCTTGTTACCCTCGACCGGCTTGCCGGCCCGCACGCACTTCCACACGATGTACGGCAGCAGCAGCTGCGACAGGCCGAAGGCGAAGCCGCCGATCGAGGAGACCATGTTCCAATCGGTGAACTGCACCGCGTAGTCGGGGGTGCGGCGCGGCATGCCCGCGAGTCCGAGGAAGTGCTGCGGGAAGAACAGCACGTTGACGAAGATCGTCGACAACCAGAAGTGCCACTTCGCGAGCGCCATGTCGTACATCCGGCCGCTCCACTTGGGCAGCCAGTAGTAGATCGCGCCCATGATGGCGAACGCCGCGCCCGTGACCAGCACGTAATGGAAGTGCGCCACCACGAAGTAGGTGCCGTGGTACTGGTAGTCGGCCGGCACCAGCGCCAGCATCAGTCCGGAGAAGCCGCCGATCGAGAAGAGGAACAGGAAGGCGACCGCGAACAGCATCGGCGGCTCGTAGGTGATCGAGCCCTTCCACATGGTCGCCGCCCAGTTGAACACCTTCACGCCGGTCGGCACCGCGATCAGCATGGTGGAGAACATGAAGAAAAGCTGCGCGGACACCGGCAGGCCCACCGTGAACATGTGGTGCGCCCACACGATGAAGGACAGGAACGCGATCGAGGCGGTGGCGTACACCATGGCCTCGTAGCCGAACAACGGCTTCCTGGAGAAGGTGGGGATGATCTCCGAGACCACGCCGAAGGCCGGCAGGATCATGATGTAGACCTCGGGATGTCCGAAGAACCAGAAGATGTGCTGGAACATCACCGGGTCGCCGCCGCCCGCGGCGTTGAAGAAGCTGGTGCCGAAGAAATGATCGGTCAGCATCATCGTGACGGCGCCCGCCAGCACCGGCATCACCGCGATCAGCAGGAACGCGGTGATGAGCCACGTCCACACGAAGAGCGGCATCCGCAGCAGGGTCATCCCCGGCGCCCGCATGTTCATGATCGTGACGATGACGTTGATGGCCCCGAGGATCGAGGAGATGCCCATCAGGTGGATGGCGAAGATCAGCATCGGGAACGAGTCGCCGAACTGCAGCGTGAGCGGCGGATACATCGTCCAGCCGCCGGCCGGCGCGCTGCCCGGGACGAAGAACGTCGCGACCAGCAGGCTGAAGGCGAAGGGCAGGATCCAGAAGCTCAGGTTGTTCAGGCGCGGCAGCGCCATGTCGGGCGCGCCGATCTGCAGCGGGATCATCCAGTTGGCGAGCCCGACCCACGCCGGCATGATGGCCCCGAAGATCATGATGAGCCCGTGCAGGGTCGTCAGGGAGTTGAATACTCCGGGGTCGACCAGCTGCATTCCCGGGCTGAACAGCTCCGCGCGGATCATCATCGCGGCCGCGCCGCCGATGAAGAACATCACGCAGGCGGCCACCAGGTACATCGTGCCGATGTCCTTGTGATTCGTCGCGAACACCCAACGGCGCCAGCCGTGCGGTTTATGCTCGTGATCGGCGTGTACGGTGGTGTCAGCGTGCGACTCGGTCATGTGACGACCTCTTCAAGGCTGCTTCGGGCTCGAACGAAAAGTGCGTGCTTCTCCGGCTCAACCGCTCGGGGCGGCGGCGGCCGGCGCCGCGGCCTGCGGGGGCTGCGCCTGCTGCTGCTTCAGCCAGGCGGCGAAATCAGCCGGCGAGACCGCGCGAACGACCACCGGCATGTAGGCGTGGTCGCGGCCGCAGAGCTCGGTGCACTGGCCGCGGTAGACCCCGGGCTTGTCGGCGTCCACGGTGAACGACGCCTCGTTGATGAAGCCCGGCAGCGCGTCCTTCTTGACGCCGAAATCGGGCACCCACCAGGAATGGATGACGTCGACCGAGGTGACCAGCAGGCGGATCTTGGTGCCGGTCGGCACCACCAGCGGATGGTCCACGTCGAGCAGGTAGTTCTTCACGCTGTCCGGGTCGATCCCGGAATCGAGCTGCCGCGCCGCGTCGGTGTCGTAGGCGAGCTTGGAGACGAAGCTCACGCCGGATTGGACATATTGGTACTGCCAGCCCCATTGGAAGCCGGTGACCCGGATATCGAGCTGCGCGTGGCTGTTGTCGTTGATCTTCACCAGCAGGTTCGCGGCCGGCACGGCCATGGAGATGAGGATCAGCACCGGGATGGCGGTCCAGATGATCTCCACCTTGGTGTTGTGGACCAGGGTCACGTCGGCCACCGCGCCGCGGGCGCGGCGGTGGAAGATGAGCGACCAGATCATCACGCCGAAGACCACGATGGCGATGCCGACGCAGACCCAGAAGGCCATCATGTGCAGGCCGTAGATCTTGCGGCTGACGTCCGTGACGCCGACCGGCATGTTGATGAGCCCCCAGCCCGATTGCGCACTCGCGGCAGGTGCGCCGGCTGCGGTGGCCAGCAGAGCCAGCGTTCCGCCCAGGATCCCGAGTCTTGCGCGCTGCATCGTAGTCGTGCCTTTCCCGCGCGGTCCCTGACGTGAGGGCCCCCCCGCGCGATTCGCTAACCCCGAACCTAACTCCAACCAGAAACCCGCCCGCGCCCTCTACTTGCGCCCGAGGGCCAGTGGCGGCGACTCGTTGATGCGGCCGATCAGGCGTTGCAGCCTGAACGCGAGTCCATACCGCTCTTCCTCGGTGAGGAAGCTCCCTAGCTCGCACTGCCGGCCATGCGACTCGATGGTCAGCCGGCTCGGATGCAGTGGCGAGGCGGGACGGCGCAGTTTAACCTGAGCCCAGTGCCGCGGGAACACGGTTCGCAGGCAATTCGCGCGATCGTGCGATTCGACGCTGACGTCGGACTCCGTGAGGGTGATGATCTGCGCCCGATGCTGGCGGACGAGGCTGGCATGCAGCGCCCAGCCGACGAGCAGCATCTCCAGCCCCGCGAAGGGCAGGATCGGCCACATTCCCCGCAGCGCCAGCAGGCCCGCCAGCGTAAAGCAGACGAGACACAGCGCGGCGAAGAGCAGCACCGCCCCTCGCAGGGTGAGCGAGCAGTTCGGGCAGATGACGATGCGCAATGCGTGCCGGGTCTGCTGCGGGGCCTCCATGATTGGCCGGTCAAGCGGCAATCGAGGCCGCCAGAGCCGCCTCCTATGACTGATCCCGTCGATGGTAGAGCGGCGCGGCGGCCGGTTCAAGCGCCGAGCTTGTCCGCTGCCTGGCGCAGGTCGAGTGTTCCACCGTGCGGGCCCGCCGTTGCGCCGCCGTGCTCGAGGAATGGAACGCGGGCGAGGGGCGGCTCGCCGAGGCGCGCGCTGAGCGTGGCGACATTCTCCGCGGCGCGGTCGAAATCCGGATCGATGGCGTTGGCGATCCAGCCGGCGAAGGCCACGCCGCGGGCGGCGAGGGATTCGCGGGTGAGGAGCGCGTGATTGAGGCAGCCGAGGCGCAGGCCGACCACGAGGAGCACGGGCAGGGAAAGGGCGGCGGCGAGGTCGGCCATGGACGCGGTGTCACTGATGGGGGCGAGCCAGCCGCCGGCGCCTTCGACGATGACGCAGTCGGAGGCGGCGGCCAGGGAGTCGAAGCGGGAGCGCAGGAGTGCCAGATCAATGGTCACGCTGGCTTCGCGGGCGGCGATGTGCGGGGAGACCGGTGGCAGGAAGCAGTAGGGGTTCACGACCTCGTAGGGAGCCGTCACGTTCGCGGCGGCCATCAGGGCGAGGGCGTCGGAATTTCGCGGGCCCTGGGGTGTCAGGTCGGAGCCGGAGGCGATTGGCTTCATGACTGCGATGCGCAAGCCGCGAGCGGCGAGGGCGCGGGTCAGGGCGGCGGAGACGAGAGTCTTGCCTACGCCGGTGTCAGTGCCGGTAACGAAGAAGGAGTTGGGCTTCACTTTCTTCGTCCAATTTGAGACGGAAGGATTTTGACTTCGCCGGCGCGGGCGGGTGAGGCGGGGCGGCCGCCGGTGCCCCAGGCGGCGCCGTAGACGATCTCGTATGTTGCAGGGAGTTTGCCGTCTTTGCGGAAAGACTCGTAAGCGTCGAGGACGCGTTGCAGGCGGGCGCGGCCGGCCAGGGACCGGGGGCGGCCGGCGGTGGTGTTGCGGGCGCCGATGGACTTCAGGTCGCGCATGAGAGTGAGGGCGTCGGCGTAGGCGACCTGGAGTCGGTCGACATCCAACACGGGCTCCACGAGGCCGGCGCGCACGAGCGCATCGCCGACGTCGTGCATGTCGAGGAAGCGGTTGACGTGGTTGTAGGTGTCGGCCTCGGCCCAGGCGGCGCGCAGCTCCTTGAGGGTGTCGGGGCCGAAGGTGCTGAAGAGGAAGAGGCCCTGGGGCTTGAGCACGCGGCGCACTTCGGCGAGAGCGTCGTCGAGAGGGTCACACCACTGCAGCATGAGGCTGCTGAAGACGATGTCGACGCTGGCGGACTGGAGAGGGAGCCGTGCGGCATCGGCGCATACGCGCTCGAAACGACGCAGGAAACGCTGATGGCGGGCGGCCTCGCGCAGCATGCCGGGGGCGAGGTCGAGGGCGATCACGGCGGAGCGCCGATAGCGGCTCTTGAGTCGTGCGGCGAAGCGGCCGGTGCCGGCGCCCAGGTCGAGAATCGCCGCGGGCTCGAAGTCGAACGGCTCGAGGCGGCTCAGCAGCTCCCCGGCCACTTGCGATTGCAGGACGGCGGCGGGCTCATACGTGGCGCTGGCACGATCGAAGGCGGCGCGCACGCCGGCTCTGTCGAGGTGGAAGGCGTCCTGGCTCATGGCTCACCGAGGAAATCGGTGACGAGCGCGCTGACCTGCGGCAGGTGCGACAGGAAGGGCGCGTGGGCTGCGCGCCGGATCTCGACGTAGCGCGCGCTCGGCAGTGCCGCGGCCAGCGCGTGCGAGGCCGCGGGGAGAGTCACGCGGTCATATTGTCCCGCAATGACGAGAGCGGGCTGGGCAATTCCGCCCAGCAGCGGCCGCAGGTCGGTGTCGCGCAGCAGCTCGAGGCCGCGGGCCAGCGCTTCGGGGCGAGCCTCACCGTGGGCGAAGAGCGCGGCACGCAGCTGCGCCAGCGCCGCCTCGCCGCCGGCGCTGCCGCGCACCTGCAGCTCGAGGAAATCGCCGACGGTGCGGCGATAGTCGGTGCGCAGGCCGAGCGCCTGGCTGGCGAGCCGTTCCGGCGGCGCGCCGTGGGGCCAGTCGGGCGCGGCGGCGAAGCGCGCAGTGGCGGCGATCAACGCCAGCCGGCGGATGGACGGCGCGCCGCAGCCGGGCGGGACGCCCGCCGCGAGGCGCAAGGCGATCTGGCCGCCGAGGGACCAGCCGATGAGGGAATAGGTTGCATCGATGGCCGACACCGCCTCGTGAATCTGCTCCGCCTGAGAGGCGAGCGAGGAGCGGTCGGGCAGCCAGTCGCTGCGGCCATGCCCGGGCAGATCGACCGTGACGACCCGGAACCGCTCTGCGAGCGCGGCGGCCAGCCCGTCCCAGACGCGCAGGTTGAGTCCCCAGCCGTGCAGCAGAGCGAGCGCCGGACCGCTGCCGCGGACCTCGGTGTAGATGCCGCTCATGACGGCGCACTCGATGCGCGAATCCGGCGCAGCGCTTCGGCCAGCGCCCCGACCAAGGCATCGACCTGATTTCCTTCGTGACCGGCGGTGAGCGTGACCCGGAGGCGCTCCGAGCCGGCGGGTACGGTAGGCGGGCGGATGGCGACCACCCAGAAGCCGGCCTCGCGCAGCGCTTGCTGGGCGGCGAGCGCAATGCGCGCATCGCCGAGCGGGATGGGTTGGATCGGCGTCACGGAGTCGGCGAGCGGCACGCCGGCCTCGTGCGCTGCCGCGCGAAAGCGCGCGGTGAGAGCCAGCGCCCGCTCCCGCCGCCACGGCTCCTCCCGCGCGATCTTCAGGGCTGCGCGAGTGGCCGCGGCGACGGGCTGTGGCAAGGCGGTGGTATAGATGTAAGAGCGGGCGCGCTGGATGAGTAGCTCGATCAGATCCTGGGAGCCGGAGACGAATGCGCCGAAGGTTCCGAACGCCTTGCCGAGCGTGCCGACCAACACGGGTACGTCGTCGCAGCCCAGGCCTGCGAGCTCGACGGCGCCGCGGCCGTTCGCGCCCAACACTCCGATACCGTGCGCGTCGTCCACGACCAGCCACGCTTCGTGAGCGCGCGCGGCCTGAGAGAGTGCCGCGAGCGGTGCGATATCCCCGTCCATGCTGAACACGCCATCGGTCGCCAACACGCTCGTCTGCGGCGTGCTCTCGGCGAGCAGCCGGCGCGCGGCATCGGCGTCGCAGTGCGGATAGCGCCGGAATCGCGCCCCCGAAAGGAGGCCGGCATCGATGAGAGAGGCATGGCTCAAACGGTCGAGCAGGACTGATTCGCCGCGGCTCGCGAGCGCGCTGACCACGCCCAGGTTGGCCATGTAGCCGGTCGAGAAGAGAAGCGCGCGCGGGCGGCCGACGAACGCGGCGAGCTCCTCTTCGAGCGCGGCGTGCTCGTGACCGTGACCGCTGATGAGGTGGGAGGCGCCGCTGCCGGCGCCGCAGCGCTCCGCGCACTCCGCCATGGCGGCGGCGAGCGCCGGATGCGCCGCCAGGCCGAGATAATCGTTGCTGCTGAAATCGACGAGCTTGCGGCCGTCGACGATCACCTCAACGTGGCTGCCCTTCTCCGGGTAGGCGACTACCGTCGCGCGGCGACGCCGTAGATGCTGCCGCTCGATATCCTCGAGCGTCGGCTCAAGCGGCTGTCTCTTCATGGTGCGGAGCGCTTTCCGGCCTGAGGCCGAGCCGCGCGAGCAGGCTGCGATCCCGCTCCACGTCCGGGTTGCCCGTGGTCAGCAGCTTCTCGCCGTAGAA
>JASHVV010000233.1 GCA_030044385.1 Gammaproteobacteria bacterium | reverse complement strand
TGCGTGGGGTTGGGCGCCAGCATCAGGCGCGCGTCGGCGTCCGCCTCCAGCGTCAGGACGCGACTGAAATCCATGTCGGTCCAGACGTCGGAATTGACGACGAGAAATGGATCCGCGCCCAGGAGCGGCAGCGCGCGATGGATGCCGCCGCCGGTCTCGAGCGGCACCGGCCCCTCCTCGCTGTAGGCGATCCGCAGGCCGTAGCGGCTGCCATCGCCCAGCGCGGCGCGGATCTTCTCTCCGAGCCAGGAGAGATTGATCACGACCTCGCGGATTCCTGCCCGCGCGAGCGCCTCGAGGTGATAGACGATCAGAGGCTTGCCGGCAACCTCGACGAGCGGCTTGGGCAGCGTGTCCGTGACCGGGCGGAGGCGCTCGCCGCGGCCGGCCGCCAGCAACATCGCTCGGGTCATGACGCCGAGGCCGCTGCTGCCGCCTGCCGCGCGACGCGCTCGTTGGCGCGCGGGAGCTCGGCAGCGACCCGCCGCTCGAGGAATTCCGACAGGGCCGCGAGCTCCGGATAGAGCCGGCAGGTCTCCCGGACATAGTCGAGAGTCAGCGGCAGATCGCGCAGATAACCGGGCTTGCCGTCCCGATACCAGAGCCGCGCGAATCGACCCAGCACCTTGATGTGCCGCTGCGCTCCGACCAGATCGAACCAGCGCAGGAACTGCGCCGGCCCCCCGCCCACGCTGCCGCCGCGCGCCTGCAGCAGCGAGCGATAGCCGTTCACCCACTCCACCACCCGGGCGCGCGGCCACGAAATGTAACAATCCTTCAACAGCGACACGAGATCGTAGCCGATGGGCCCGCGCAACGCGTCCTGGAAGTCGAGCACACCGGGATTGCGCTCCCCGACCACCATCAGGTTGCGCGAATGATAGTCGCGGTGCACGAAAACCTGGGGCTGAGACAGCGCCTCGCCGATCAGGAACTCGAAGGCGAGGGCGATCATCTCGCGCTCGGCGCCCGTCAGCTCGAGCGCGAGATGGCGCTCGAGGAACCACTCCGGCATCTCCGCGAGCTCGCGGGCCAGCGGGGGACGGTCGTACGGCGAGAGCTCCGCGGCGGCGGCCGCGCCTCGCAGCTGAATGTCGGCCAGCGCCTGCAGCGCATCGGCATACAGCCGCTGCGGATCGCCGCCCGAGCCGAGCCTGGCCAGGTAATGCGTCCTGCCCAGGTCCTCGAGCAGCACGAATCCCTGCTCCACGTCGGCCTCGTATACCCGCGGCACGTGGATGCCGAGCGGCTCGAGCAGCTCCGTCACCCGCAGGTAGGGCCGGACGTTCTCCGTGGCTGGCGGCGCATCCATGACCACGAGCGTGCCGCCGTCGCGGAAGACGCGAAGGTAGCGGCGGAAACTGGCATCGCTCGAGGCTGGCTCAATGCGCTCGGCATGCAGCCCGAGATCGCGCGCCAGCCAACCTTGCAGCAGCGCGAGTCGCGCATCGTGATCGGGCATCGGTGGGTATCGGAGGCTTTCCAGCCCGCTAAAGTCGGGCGCGCCATTATAATGCCGCCTCTCATGCCGCGTCTGAGCCCATTCTGGACCGCCCTGCTGTCGTTCGGCGGCCTCACCCCGCTCGTGCGCGCCTGCGACCCGCCGACTCCCTCCGCACCGCCGCCCGCCGCCGCCGCGGCCCAAACGGCGCCGGGCAAGCCGGGCGGCAAGCCGCGTGCCGTCGAGAAGTCCTTTGCCCAGGGCGGCAACGTCTACCTCGTGGCTCATCACGCCGTGATGGACAAAAACGGCGTGCTGACCCTCACCGGGCACGTCGTCGTGCGGCAGGGCCAGCGCAGGATCAAGGCCAACCGGCTCCAGTACAACAAGAACAACAACTCCCTGCGCACCCAGGGCGGCATCGACTATACCGATCCGCTGGTGCACATCACGGGCGCCGGCGGCAGCTATTCGCCGACCGCGGGCGCGCACTTCGAGTCGGCGCACTTCAGCCTGGCGCAGCGCTCGGCGCGCGGCGCCGCGAAAGAGATGCAACTCAGCCCGGAGGGCCTGATGCGCCTCGAGAAGGTCACCTTCACGACCTGCCCGGTGAACGACCAGTCCTGGGTTCTGCGCGCCGCGAAGATCGTCCTCGACACCAAGAAGAAGGTCGGCACGGGCCGCGACGCGCGCGTCGATTTCAAGGGTGTGCCCATCCTCTACCTGCCCTGGGTATCGTTTCCGCTGGGCGATGTCCGCAAGAGCGGCTTTCTCTTCCCGACGATCGGCAACACCTCGACCGGGGGAGCGGAGGTCTCGGTCCCGTACTACTTCAACATCGCCCCCAACGCCGACTTCACGCTGGATCCGACAGAGTACAGCCGCCGCGGCGCCGATGTCGGCGGCGACTTCCGCTACCTCACGCAGCAGCAGCACGGCGAGCTCGATTGGGACTATCTGCCCGACGATGCCGTCTATCATGGCGAGCGCAGCCGCATTCAGCTGGAGAACGTCACCGAGCTGCCCGACAACTTCCGGCTGACGCTCGACGGCGAGAACGTCAGCGACACGGAGTATTTCGAGGACTTCTCCACGGGCCCGGAGGGCACGAGCACGCCCTTCCTGAACCGGCAGGCCGTGCTCTCGTATCGCGACGTGAACTGGAACATCCAGGCAATGGCGCAGCAGTTCCAGACCATCGACAGCACGCTGCCGCTCGATGAGCGCCCTTACGCCCGCGCGCCCGATCTCACGGTGAGCGCCGATTACGGCTGGGGACCCGAGGATCTGCTGCGCTACGGCTTCGACTCGGAGGTGGTCGACTTCACCCGCTCGACCGGTGTGACCGGCTGGCGGCTCGACCTCTATCCCACCACCTCGCTCAACTTCGAGGGACCGGGATACTTCATCCGCCCGTCGGTCGGCTACCGCGCCACCGAATACCAGCTGTCGAACACCCTCCCCGGGCAACCCACATCGCCCTCGAGGACCCTGCCCGTTGCCAGCCTCGACACCGGACTGCAGCTCGAGCGTGCGGCGGGCGCGCATGACCAGCGCACCGTCACGCTGGAGCCGCGAGTGATGTACCTCTATGTGCCGTATCGCAACCAGAGCGAGCTGCCGGTCTTCGACACCGAGGTGCCCGACCTCGACCCGGTAGAGCTCTTCCGGACGAACCGCTACGTCGGCGCCGACCGCATGGGCGATGCCAACCAGATCAACACGGGGATCACGACGAGGCTCCTGAACGCCGTGAACGGCCAGCAGTACCTGACGGCCACCTTCGGGCAGGAGTTCTACTTCACGAACCCGCGCGTCACCCTGCCCGGCGAGCTCCCCCGCACGGATGGCCGCTCGGACCTGGTTGCGCAGCTCGCCCTCACCGCCTACCAGAACTGGAGCGCGGATGCCGGGGTGCAGTGGGATCCGCAGTCCTCCCAGACGGAGCGCTCCCTGCTCGAAGTGCAGTACCATCCCACCCCCGACCGGGTCATCAACGTGGGCTACCGCTTCGAGCGGGGCATCTACGACGAGGCTACGCTCGCGAGCGCCGAGCAGGCCCAGGGACCGGTCTGCGGCACTCCGGTCACCCCGAGCTGCAACGTCCAGCAGGTCGAGGTCTCCTCCGCCTGGCCGATCGGGCGGTCCTGGAGCCTCTTCGCCCGGGGGGTGTACTCGCTGGCGGACCACGAGGCGCTGGAGCGATTCGCCGGCTTCGAGTACCGTGCGTGCTGCTGGAGCCTGCGCCTGGGGGCCCGCCGGTACGTCGGCGCGCGTCCCACGACGAGCACGGCCCGTACGGGACCCCAGGACACGGGCATCTGGCTGCAGCTGGAACTCACTGGGCTTGCGAGTGTCGGATCCGCGTCGGATCTCTCTCTCGCCCAGGAGATTCCCGGCTACACTTCCACGGAAGCGAATTCCCGGCCACTCTTTGGCCCCCAGTGAGGGGTCATTCCACGAGGATCACGAGCGCATGCGGCGGTTTTTCTCCATCGGCTCCACTCCCATTTTCGTGCTGCTTCTCGGCATGCTCGCCTTTCAGGGCACGGCGCAGGCGCAGACCCGGGAGCTCTCCACCCAGGGACAGCTCCTCGACCGTATCGCCGCCGTGGTCAACGACGGCGTCGTCCTGGAGAGCGAGGTCGACGACCAGATGAAGCAGGTCACGGCCCAGCTGCAGTCGCAGAACATGACGCTGCCGGCCGATAGCGTGCTGCGCAGCCAGGTGCTCAACCGCCTGATCATGCAGCGGATCGAGCTGGAGCAGGCGGACCGCGACGGCATCACGATCTCCGACGACCAGCTCAATGCCGCGCTCGAGGACGTCGCCAAGCGCAACAACATCCCGTTCGCCGACCTGCCGACGGTGCTCGCCCAGCAGGGGATCGATTACGCGAACTACCGCGAGGACATGCGCGAGCAGCTCACGCTCGGGCTGCTGCGTCAGCGCGACGTGCTGCAGCAGATTGCGGTCACACCCCGCGAGATCGACCAGTTCCTGGCCAAGCAGGCCAGGCAGCCCGCGGGCAATGTGGAATACAGCGTCTCGCACATTCTGATCGCGGTGCCTCCGAACGCGTCACCGGCACAGATCGCCGCTGCCCAGGAACGCGCCGCCGACGTCTACCGCCGCGCCAGCAAGGGCGAGGACTTCGCCAAGCTGGCCGTGGCGTATTCCAATAGCGAGGATGCCCTGCAGGGTGGCTCCCTCGGGTGGCGCAAGGGCTCGGAGCTGCCGACCTTTCTCGCCGGCGTCATCCTGGCCCTCAAGCCCGGCGAGGTCGCCGCGCCGGTGCGCAGTCCCACCGGCTTCCACATCGTCAAGCTCGACAAGGTTCGCAGCCAGGACAAGAGGGACATCGTGGAGCAGATCCACGTGCGCCACATCCTCCTGAAGACCAACGCGCTGCAGGACGATGCGACCGTGCGGCAGCGGCTGGAGCAGATCCGCCAGCGCGTCCTGAGCGGCCAGGAGACCTTCGCGGTCGCCGCGGCCGCCGCCTCGCAGGACCCCGGCTCCGCCTCGGAGGGCGGCGATCTCGGCTGGGAGAGCCCCGAGATCTTCGACCCGACGTTCAGCGACCAGGTCGAGAAACTGAAGGTGGGCGAGATCAGCCAGCCGTTCAGGACCCGGTACGGCTGGCACATCGCGCAGCTCCTCGGGCGCCGCGACCATGACGCCACCCAGGAAGTCCAACGGCTGGATGCAATGGAGGCGATCCGGGCGAGCAAGGCCGACGAGGACACGGAGCTGTGGCTGCAGCACCTGCGCGATGACGCCTACGTGAAGATCATGAGCGGCTGACCGGCCGCGCACCGCCGTGCCGCCGCGCATCGCGCTGACCTCGGGAGAGCCCGCGGGCATCGGCCCCGATGTTTGCCTGGCAGCGGCGCGGCAGATCGACTGCGACCTGGTCTGCCTGGGCGACCGGGAGATGCTCGGCGAGCGCGCCCGCGCGCTCGGGATGAAGGTCGAATTGCGGCCGTACGACCGGGCGACTCATCGTCACATCCCGGGCACCCTTGCGGTGGAGCATCATCCGCTGCCGGCACCGGCAGTGGCCGGCCGGCTCGAGGCTCGCAATGCTCCGTACGTCGTGCGTCTGCTCGAGCGCGCCTGCGACGGCGCGCTCGACGGCGAGTTCGCCGCAATCGTGACGGCGCCCGTGCACAAGGGTGCGATCAACGACGCCGGCATCCCCTTTACGGGCCATACGGAATTCCTGGCCGACCGCACCCGCGCGCCGCGGCCGGTGATGATGTTGGCTACGGCCTCGCTGCGCGTTGCGCTGGCCACCACGCACCTGCCGCTCGCCCGCGTCAGCGCCGCGATCACCGTCGAGCTGCTCTGCGAGGCGCTGGAGATCCTCGACCGGGACCTCACCCGCTGGTGGGGCATCCGCCAGCCGCGGATCGCCGTCTGCGGCCTGAATCCCCATGCTGGCGAGAGCGGCCATCTCGGCGACGAGGAGATTCGCGTCATTGCGCCGGCGATCGCCCGCATGCGCGCACGCGGCCTGAGGGTCGCCGGTCCCCTGCCCGCGGACACGGTCTTCGTGCCGCGGGTCCTGGCCGATTTCGACGTCGTGCTCGCCATGTACCATGATCAGGGCCTGCCGGTGATCAAGCATGCGGGCTTCGAAAGCGCCGTGAACGTGACGCTCGGACTGCCGATCCTGCGTACTTCGGTGGACCACGGCACCGCGCTCGATCTCGCCGGCTCCGGCCGCGCGGATCCGGGCAGCATGGCAGCGGCCATCGGGCTCGCGGTGCGGCTCGCGACG
>JASHVV010000232.1 GCA_030044385.1 Gammaproteobacteria bacterium | reverse complement strand
TTACAAAGACATGTTGCGGTGCTTGTCAGAGGAAAACGTTGATTTTCTCCTGGTAGGCGGCTATGCCATCGCTGCCTATGGGTTTCCGCGTGCGACCAAGGATATCGATCTATTCGTCGGGGCGGACCGGGAAAATGCCTCCAGGGTGTGGCGCGCTTTGGCCAAATTCGGCGCGCCTCTCGCCGACGTCACGGAGGGGGACTTTGCAACCGAAGGCGTAATCTTCCAGATAGGGAACGAGCCGCGGCGAATCGATCTGATTACGCGCATCGACGGAGTCGTCTTTGCCGCCGCGTACGCCAATCGCCGCATGGTTCAGGTGGACGATCTGCAGATTCCGGTGATCTCGGTCGAGGATCTGATCAAGAACAAGCGCGCGAGCGGCAGGCCGCAGGACTTGGCGGATGTCGAGAAGTTGGAGCGCTTGGGTCCACAGGGCTGATCGGCTCGCGCCCGCTTTCTTATAGCCTGGCGGCAGGTACGGCGCCGTCAAACCCCCGCCTGGTTGTCCGTCTTGCGGATGAAGGCCGCCACGTTGTCGTGGAGCTGTTTCAACGGCGCTTCGTTGGCGTAGACCATGTGGCCCGACTGGTAATAGTGGTACCCGATGTTCGCCTGGAGATTCTGCGGGATCTGCAGGTGATGCATCTCGTAGATCCCTTCGTAGAAGGGCGTCGCCAGGTCGAAGTAGCCGCCGTTGAGGCAGATCTCGAGCTGCGGGTCGTACTTCATCGCCGCTGCCAGATCCGGCATCACATTCGTCGTCATCTTATGGCCTTCGACGACCACGGTTCCGGTGCTCTTCGCCGACCGCGGCGTGAACACGCTCGCGGGGCCTGCGCCTGCCTCGGGCGGGCTCTCGGCGTGCCGGCTCTTCGGCGAGGCGGCGAGCGCCGCGGCGCTCGCCAGGGAGAATGTCGCAACCAGTGCGACGACTTGCTCCGTACGCATCCACGTCTCTCCAGTCCATGCCTGCCGCAGTCGAATGCGCGGCATGATGCCCGACGCGTACCACCTCCTGTACCCGGCGAGCGGCCTGCGGAATCGGATCTGTGGTAAGCGCCGTTCCCGCTGCGACGAAGCGGGCGCGCACCAACTCGAGCGCCAGCGCCGCGGGATCGTCACGGGCGCGTCACACTGTATGGCTAGAGTTTCGCGGCCGGATCTGGCGCGAGCTCGGCCGCTGCGGGCCCGACCGGCCGGCAATCCCATCCGAATGCTTTTACTGATGAAGGGAGCCCCCGGTATGAGAACTCTTTTGCGCAAGCTGCCCGTCTTCCTCGGTGCGGCGGCGGTGGCCGTCTCTGCCGGCGCGACAGCGCTGGCCCAGAACTCCGTCAACGATTACAGTCAAGGTCGCGTGCAGACCGCCACGCCGATCAAGCACCTGGTGGTCATCTACGATGAGAACGTCTCATTCGACCACTATTTCGCCACCTATCCGACTGCCACCAATCCGTCCGGCGAGCCGTCGTTCCAGTCTCTGCGCGGCACGCCGCAGGTCAACAATCTGGTGACGGCCAAACTACTGACCAACAATCCGAACTATACAAACTCGAAGAACGGCTCTAATGCCGCCGAGCCCTACCGGCTCGATCGCACGCAGGCGGCGACCGCCGACCAGAACCATGGCTACACCGCCGAGCAGGAGGCATACGACGGCGGCAAGGCGGACCTTTTCCCGCTCTATACCGGCAGCGGCACGCCGGGCGGCGTCGGCGCCTTCGGCACCAAGGGACAGGTCATGGGCTACTATGACGGCAACACCGTCACCGCGCTGTGGAATTACGCTCAGCACTTCGCGATGAGCGACGACGCTTACACCGACACGTATGGACCGTCGACGCCCGGTGCGCTGGAAGTGGTCTCCGGCCAGACGAACGGCGTCGATCTCGTGCAGACGAGCTCGAGCAGCTACTACATTCAGGACGGCGCAGGCGGGCTCAACCTGATCAGTGACGTCGATCCGGCCTACGACCTCTGCTCGAGCACCACGGATCAGGTTGCGATGCTGGGCAAGAACATCGGCGATCTGCTCAATGCCCGGGGCATCAGCTGGGGCGGCTTCATGGGCGGGTTCGATCTGCAGGCCACCAACTCCAACGGCACGACGGGCTGCGGCCGCAGCACCACCTCGGCGGTCACCGAAGTGACCGAGACCGACTATATCCCGCACCACAACTGGTTCCAGTACTTCAAGTCCACGGCCAATCCGACCCATGCGCGGCCGGCCTCGGTCTGGGCTGTCGGACACACCGATGACGCCAACGGCCAGGTGGACCCCGCCAACCACGAATACGACATAGACGATTTCTATGCCGCCGTGCGCGCGGGTAACTTCCCGGCCGTCTCCTTCCTCAAGGCGCCCGCTTATGAGGACGGCCACGCCGGCTATTCCGACCCGCTCGACGAGCAGGCGTGGATCACCCAGGTGGTCAATTTCCTCGAGCATCAGCCGCAGTGGCAGGACACGGCGGTCATCATCGCCTGGGACGACTCCGACGGCTGGTACGACCATGCCTTCGCCGCGACCACGAGCTCCTCGTTCGACTATCCGGCCGATCAGCTCGACGGTCCCGGCATTTGCGGGAACGGAGCTCGGCCGCTCGGTCTCGCGGGCAAGCCGGTCAACGGCCGCTGCGGACCCGGCACGCGCACGCCGTTCCTCGTGATCTCGCCCTGGGCCAGAGCCAACTACGTGAGCCACACGTACGTCTCGCAGGCGTCGGTGGCGCGCTTCATCGAAGACAACTGGCTGCACGGCGAGCGGCTGGGCGGCGGCTCGTTCGATGCCACGACGGGCAGCATCATGGACCTGTTCGATTTCTCGCAGCGTCCGAATCCGCCTCTCTTCCTCGACGGCCAGACGGGTGAGCCCGTTCAGCCGCACGGGTGGTATGCTGCAACCAACGTGAACAAGGAATCCAAGGCTGGAGGCTAAGGCTCCGGTGCGAGTGGCCTCATTCGCCGGCGTGCTGCTGGGAGTGTTGCTCCTGGCGGCCGCCGGCTTTCTCGCATGGTCGCCCGTGCCGCTGCGCACGTGGACGAGCGGACCGGAGCAGGCCTTCCGGCTCGCGCTGGGCGCCGATCCACAGCCGGTACGGCTGGTCATTCCCGCCGACCCGCCGCTTTCCGCGATGGCGCAGCTCGGCGAGCGGCTCTTTTATGACCCGCGGCTCTCGGGCTCGGGACGGATGTCGTGCGCGAGCTGTCACAATCCCGCCTTCGCCTACGGACCGGCGGGCAGCTCGGCCGTGGTGCTGGGCGGTCCCCACGTGAGCACGCCCGGCTCTCGCGCCGTGCCGTCCCTGCGATATCTCTATCGCCAGCCGCCGTTCACGATCGGACCGGATGTCGAGACCGGCAACGATGTTCCCGTGGCGCTGACTCAGCAGGCGCAGGCGGCCTCCGGCCACGCCCGCGCACTGAAGACGGCGCAGGCGCCGCAGGCGGCGTCAACCAACCTGGTTCCACAGGGCGGCCTCTTCTGGGACGGCCGCGCCGACACGCTCGAGCAGCAGATCAATGGCCCGCTGTTCAATCCCGCCGAGATGGACGGCGGCACGGTGCAGGAAGTTGCCCGCAAGCTGGCCTCGGGACCCTATGCGGCGGAGTTCGAGCGGCTCTTCGGCCCGGGCGTGTTCGAGAACCCGGGCATGGCGATCGACGAGGCGATGTTCGCCATCGGGCGGTACGAGATCGAGGATCCCTCCTTTCATCCCTTCACCAGCAAGTACGACGCGTGGCTGCAGGGCAGGGCGCGCTTCACGCGCGCCGAGCTCGCCGGCTATCTCCTCTTCAACGACCCGGCGAAGGGCAACTGCGCCGCCTGTCATCTCGACCAGCCGAGCCGCGACGGCCAGCCGCCGCTATTCACCGATCATCAGTTCGAGGCGCTCGGCGCGCCGCGCAATCCGGCCATTCCCGCGAATCGCGATCCGGGTTACTACGACCTCGGGATCTGCGGCCCCTACCGCAACGACATGCGCACACAGACGCAGTACTGCGGCATGTTCCTGACGCCCACCCTGAGAAACGTCGCGCTGCGGCGCGTGTTCTTTCACAACGGGGTGTTCCACAATCTCACGCAGGTGCTCGATTTCTACGTTGCTCGTGATATCCACCCGGGACGCTTCTATCCGCGCAAAGCAGCCGGTCAGGTGGTCGAGTACGATGACATTCCGCCGCAGTACCGTGCCAACGTCGATACGGTGGACGCGCCCTTCGACCGCCACCCCGGCGATCCGCCCGCGCTCACGTCCGGGGAGATCCAAGACGTCATCGCCTTCCTCGATACGTTGACGGACGGGTACACAAGCTCCCAGTGAGCGGACGCCATCCCTGTCGTCAGGCAGTGGCGGAATCCGAGCGCTCAGCCGTCGTCATGATGGAAGAAGACGCGACCGGCAAACCCGCATGAGAATTTTCCCGACCCTGGGCGCCGCCGCTGCGGCGCTGCTCCTCGCGCTCCCGCAGGCGCACGCGACGACCGCGATCGTCGCGAAGGATGCGCGCTTCGAATTCCTGACGCCATCGCTCGTGCGGATGGAATATTCCCCGGACGGTGTGTTCGTCGATGCCCCGACCGCTGTGGTGGAGAAGAGGAGCTGGCCGGCGGTGCGTGTGAGGATCACGCACCGCGCCGACGGCTGGCTGGTGCTCGCGAGCTCCGCGCTCACTCTGCGCTATCTGCCGAGCGCCGGCGCCTTCACGCCCACTGATCTCGCCGTGAGCTGGCACGATCCGGCCGCAGGCCGTCATCTCTGGCGCCCGGGGCAGCCCGACCCGGGGAACCTCGGCGGACTCACTTATTCTCTCGACAACATCAGTGCCGCGACACTGCCGCCGCCCGGCGATGACCTCGGCAGCCCCATCCACGACCTCATTCCCGGAATCGACGTGCTGCTGCAGCCGGCCACGCCCGGCCTCCTCAGCAGGAGCGGCTATGCCTTCCTCGACGACAGCGTGAGCCCCGTGTGGAAGGCGGATCGCTCCTGGATCGAGCCGCGCCCGGGCGCCCGGGGCCAGGACTGGTATCTCTTCACCTACGGGCGCGATTACCGCAAGCCGCTCGAGGAGTACGCCGCGCTCTGCGGGCCGGTGCCTATGATCCCGCGCTACGTCCTGGGTCCCTGGATCACCGACCTCAACTTCGAGTACTTCCCGGGCACGCCCGAGTCCCGCTCGCCCGCCTGGAGCCGCTACGGCGAGGAGCATCTCGAGAGCGAGGTGGCGCGGCTGCTCGCGAGCCGCATTCCGCTCTCGGGCCTGGTGCTCGATTTCGCCTGGCACGACTACGGCTGGCAGGGCGGCTACGACTGGAGCCCGCTCATCCCGCGGCCGCAACAGCTCATCGACTGGCTGCATGCGCGCGGCGTCAAGCTCTCGCTCAACGACCATCCGGGCTACGCCAACACGAAGGAGAGCAGCCTTTCCTACAGCGACAGCCGCGCGCCCGAGGTATTGCAGGCGCTGGGGCGCTCGATGCCGCCGCAGCCGTCCTACGACCAGAGTCTCGCGGGCCTGTGGAAGTTCGCGCCGGATCCGCAGAACGCGGGACTGAAGGGCCACTGGTACGCGAACGGCTTTGACGATACCCGCTGGCGGCCGATCCGGACCGATGCC
>JASHVV010000231.1 GCA_030044385.1 Gammaproteobacteria bacterium | reverse complement strand
ACGCCGATCGGCCGCTTGAGCCACGCCGGGGCGAGCTCCGTGAGAAACACCGCGATCCCGAAGCTCACCGGCAGCGCGAGCAGCATCGCGATCACCGAGGTCACCAGGGTGCCGTACACGGCCCCGAGCGCGCCGTATTCGTCGGTGACCGGGTTCCAGATCTCCCGGGTCAGGAATGCCAGCTTGAAATGCGACAGGGCGGGCCAGGCGCCATGCAGGAGTGAAACGGCGACTCCGCCGAGGAGCGCGAGGACGAGCAGCGCCGCCGCGAGCGTCGTGCCGTGAAATATCCGCTCCCGGCGGCGCTGGCCCGCGATGCGTTTCGGATCGATGGACACCACGCTGCTCATGGCCGCATCTCGGTCTTGGCCCTCATGCTGCTCGTCTTCATCTTCAATTGACTTCGTGCGCGCCCGGCGGCCGCGGTCGGCCACCGCGTACGACATCTCGAACCGGGAGCTCGCCGGGAACTCACAAGGGCGGCCGTCCGGTCAGACGGCCGCCCCCGCGCGCGAGCAGCTCGATCTTATCACCTGCGGCCGCGTGTTTCGCAGGTGCAGTCCCTCAGATGCCCAGATTCCGCTTCCAGTACGCCTGGATCGCCTGCACGGTGCTCGCCGGCAGCGGACCGAAGGCTATGGATTTCGCCATCGCCTGCCCGTGATCGAAGCCCCACAGGAAGAACTTCGTCACCGGCTCGTTCACCGATTTCGCCGCCGTCGTGCGCAGGATCTGCCAGGTGCAGCCGGAGATCGGCCAGCTCCGCGCGCCGGGCTGATCCGTGAGGATCACGTAGAAGTCCTGTACCTTGGTGAAATCGACATTGGCCGCCGCAGCCTGGAAGCCCTGGAGGCTGGGGCTCACCACCTTGCCCGCGCTGTTGATCATGCGCGCGTAGTCCATGTGGTTCTCGAGGATGTAGGCATACTCGACGTAGCCGATCGAGCCCTGGATTCGCTGCACATAGGAAGCGACACCCTGGTTGCCCTTGCCGCCCACACCCGTCGGCCAGTCGACCGCCGTGCTGGCGCCGACACTCGCTTTCCACTGCGGGCTCACCTTGGACAGGTAGTTGGCGAACGTGAAGGTGGTGCCGGAGCCGTCGGACCGATGGACCACGCTGATGGTCATGTCGGGCAGATGCAGGCGCGGATTCAGCTTCTGGATCGCCGGATCGTTCCATTTCGTGATCTTGTCGAGATAGATGTCCGCGATCACGGGCCCGGTCAGCAGCAGCTGCCCGGACTGCACGCCGGGCAGGTTGTAGACGATGTCCTCGCCGGCGATGGCGGTGGGAAACTGGATCAGGTGGTTCTCGCTGAGGACCTGCGGCGTGAGCGGCATGTCGCTCGCCCCGAAGGCTACGGTGCCGGCCTTGATCTGCTGGATGCCGCCGCCCGAGCCGATGGGCTGATAGTTGACCTGCACCCCGGTCGTCTGGGCATAGGTGGCCGCCCACTTGGCGACCAGCGGATACACCCAGGTGCTGCCGGCGCCGGTGATCTGTCCGGCTGCAAGCACCGGCACGCTCGCCGCCGAAGCGAGCGCAAGGGCGGCGGCCCGCGCCCCCAGCGACTTCAGATTAAAGCCTCTCATGAATTACCTCCGCTTCTTGATGATTTACTTGTCGACCTAGAAAGAGACCTGGGTCCAGATGCCGACTTCCTCGTACTTGCCGTTGGCCTCGTTGATCGCGGCGCCGTTGGTGGTGCTGAAACTGTCCGCGGCCGATCCCCCGGTCATCGTCTCATGCTTGTAGGCGAGCGCCACGTCCACGTTCTTGATGGGATGCGCTTCCAGGCCGACGTCGAAATACTGATCCTTGAGGCCTGGCGCCAGATCCTGGCTCAATTTTGCCTGGTCCCAGCGGCCGAACACACCCCACATGCGCGTGAAGTCATACGAGGCGAACACGGACGTGCCATCCGCCTTGTCGCTCGGGTTGAGCGCGCCGCTGCTCGTCAGCTCCGGCACGTCGCTCGCGTCGGTGGTACCGACGGTCCAATTGCTAGCGGAGAAATACTCGACGCCGACCCGCAATCCATTGGCGACGTAGGCGGCCAGGGCGTCGAGGCGGCCGGCGTTACGGTAGGTCTGCGGCACCGATACGTCGGCGGCCGTCGTCACGAAGCTGTCGTCCTTGTCCTGCCCCAGCTTGCCCTCGTAGCCGCCGAGCCCGAACACCAGGCCGTAGCCCGGCTGATAGCTCACGCGACCCTCCACGTCCATGTCCTTCGAGCGTGTCGGGTTCTTGTAGCCGGCGCCGTTCACCGCCGAGATCTGGTAGCTCACCGTCTCGTCGGCGAGATCGCCGCCGACGTGCAGGCCCCAATCCGCCGAGTTGCCGTAGTGCAGGCGGTCGATCAGCGTATTCTCGACGTAGCGGTGGTTATAGACCCCCTCGTCGAAGGGAATCCACGGCATGTCGGACTCGCCGAGCCGCACCCAGAACGCCGGGTCCAGGCTCATCTGCACCCAGGCGTTCTTCATGTACACATCGACCTGCTGGCCGCTGTTGTAGGTGGCGTCGGTCTCCAGCTTCGCCGACCACATGTCGTCGAACTTCTCGTTGAGGATCAGGTAGAAGCGCTTGACGTCGACACCGGTGCCGCTATTGGATGTCTCGGTGCCATCGTTCTGCTGATCGATATTGGTCAGGTCGGCGTAGATCTTGCCGCCGACGGTCGGCAGCGGCACGTCGGCCAGCGCCGTCCCGATCCCCAGAGCGCCCAGGGCGGCGGCTGCGGCGAAGGACAAGGCGAGAGGATTCTTGGACATGAGTGGCTCCGTAGTTGACTTATTGTGCCGGGGTCAGCCGGTCGCCCGACCGGGGCTGGCGGATTCAATGACAGAAGTGTGACGGCTTCATGACAGTGGCCCGCCCAGGCCCTGGTCAGGCGACCCATCGGCAAGCCCGGTTCGAGCGGCGCGCATTGTCGCCGCTGAACGTTGCACCCGTGTGACATCCCCCGTTTCAGGCGAGCCGCGGCGCAGAAAGCGCTTGCTCCTGCGGCGCGCGCACCTTATAAACGCGCCTGCCGAATTCGCGACTGCCCATGGAGACATGTCCGCCACTCTCGAGCTCGCCCAGGATCTGATGACCCGCCGCTCCGTGACCCCCGCCGACGAGGGCTGCCAGGAGGTGATGACGCGGCGCCTGCAGGCGCTCGGCTTCGAGATCGAGCCGCTGCGCTTCGGCGGCGTGGAGAACTTCTGGGCGCACCACGGCCGCGAGGCAGGGCCGGTGTTCTGCTTCGCGGGTCACACGGACGTGGTACCGACGGGTCCGCTGGAAGAGTGGCGCAGCGACCCCTTCGTGCCGACCGTGCGCGACGGACTGCTCTACGGCCGAGGCGCGGCCGACATGAAGACCGGCCTTGCCGCGATGATCACCGCCACCGAGGAATTCGTGGCCGCTCATCCCGGGCACCGAGGCCGCATCGCCTTTCTCATCACCAGTGACGAGGAAGGCCCTTCAGTCGACGGCACCAAGCGCGTCGTCGAGGCGCTCGCCGCCCGGCAGGAGCGCATCGACTGGTGCCTGGTGGGCGAGCCCTCGAGCGAGGTCGCGGTGGGCGACACCATCAAGATCGGCCGGCGCGGCTCGTTCAGCGGCCGGCTGACGGTGCATGGCGTCCAGGGACACGTCGCCTACCCCCATCTGGCGGAGAATCCCGTGCACAAGCTCGCGCCCGCGCTCGCGG
>JASHVV010000230.1 GCA_030044385.1 Gammaproteobacteria bacterium | reverse complement strand
GGTTTCCCCAGGAAAAACAATCACTCAGGGCGACCTCACGGCGACTGGCAGCCCCTGGGGTGTTCCCCTACAATACCGCGCCCGCGCCGCCGGCCTCGGCCATGGCGGCAGGGGAGCGTATTTCCGTATTCCATTCCTAAAACATAAGGACCAACCGCTAATGAGCACAGTTGAGCAGCAGGTCAAAGCCATCGTGGCCGAGCAGCTTGGCGTCAAGCAGGAGCAGGTGACGAATGACGCCTCCTTCGTCGATGATCTGGGAGCCGACTCGCTCGACACGGTCGAGCTCGTGATGGCTCTCGAGGAGGAATTCGAGATCGAGATTCCCGACGAGGATGCCGAGAAGATCACCACGGTCCATCAGGCGATCGAGTACATCAACGAGCGTCGCAACAAGGCCTGAGCCGCGCTCGGGCGGCGCTATTCCCAGGCGCTGCTCGCAGGATTCTACGGGGTTCGCCTGAGGCGAACCCCGTCCGTGAAGCGGCGCGAAGCGCGCCGGAAGATTCCCCAGGAAACCTCTCAAGAGACGGGTAGCGTGTGAGCAAGCGTCGTGTAGTCGTGACGGGCTTGGGTTTGATTTCGCCCATGGGCAGCGCCGTGGAGACGGCGTGGCAGGCCATTCTCGCGGGCGAGAGCGGCATCGGACCGATCACCCGGTTCGACGTCGCCAATTTCCCCGTGCGCTTCGGCGGACAGGTGAAGGGCTTCGATTCCAGCCGCTACTTCAACACCAAGGAGCTGCGGCGCATGGATGAGTTCATGCACTACGGCGTCGCCGCAGGCATCGAGGCCGTCCAGGACTGCGGGATCGACTTCTCCAGGACGGATGCGACGCGCTGCGGCGCCATCTGCGGCGCCGGCATCGGCGGCCTGGGCACGATCGAGAGCGAGTACGCCGAATACGTGAAGACCGGCAACCCGCGCAAGATCTCCCCGTTCTTCGTGCCCGCCACGATCATCAACATGATCGCCGGACACCTGTCGATCAAGTACGGACTCAAGGGACCGAATCTCGGGGTCGTGACCGCCTGCACCACATCGACCCACGCCATCGGCATCGCGATGCGTACCATCCAGTACGGCGACGCCGACTGGATCGTCGCGGGCGGCGGCGAGATGGCGACGACGGTCTGCGGCCTGGCGAGCTTCGCGCAGGCGAAGGCGCTCTCGACCCGCAACGAGGCTCCCACGGAGGCCAGCCGGCCCTGGGACCGCGACCGCGACGGCTTCGTGTTGAGCGACGGCGGCGGCGCCCTCATCCTCGAGGATCTCGAGCACGCCCGCCGGCGCGGCGCGCGCATCTATGCGGAGCTCGTCGGCTTCGGCATGAGCGGTGACGCCTACCACATCACGCTTCCTCCCGAAGACGGCGAGGGCGCCCGGCTCGCGATGGCGAACGCGATGAAGGATGCCGCCCTGAATCCGACTGACGTGCAGTACGTCAATGCGCACGCGACTTCGACGCCTGCCGGCGACAAGGCGGAGACGCTCGCCATGAAGCGCGCTTTCGGCGATCACGCGCAGCGGCTGGCGGTCAGCTCGACCAAGTCCATGACCGGACACCTGCTGGGCGCCGCGGGCGTGGTCGAAGCCATCTTCTCCATTCTCGCGCTCCGCGATCAGGTGGCGCCGCCCACCATCAACTATCACACCCCGGATCCCGACTGCGATCTCGACTTCGTGCCCAACACCGCGCGGCCGATGAAGATCGATGTCGCGCTGTCGAATTCCTTCGGCTTCGGCGGCACCAACGGCTCCGTGGTCTTCAGGCGCTTCACCGGCTGATCCCCGCTTGGTCATTCGCGAGCTCGACGTCCCCCCCGGCGTATTGAGACAGCTCGCGGCGAGGCGTCCGGAGCGCTACCCGGTGCTGTTCGACAGTGCGGCGGAGGGGCCGCTCAGTCGCGCCAGCGTGCTGGTCGCCAATCCGACCGCGGCGCTGTGGCTCGACGCGCAAGGCAGGCTGCGGGCGGAAGGCGCGGTGCCGCGGGGTGTCTGGACCGCGCCGCGCGCGGGATTCCTCGACTCGCTCGGGCGATGGCTGGCGGCCGAGCCGCCAGCACCACCACCCCGACCCGCGACCGATCCGGCGGACCTGCCGTTCGCGGGCGGCTGGGCCGTATTTCTCGGCTACGAGCTCGCGGCCGAAGTCGAGCCGCGGCTCGTCCTGCCGCCGCCGGCCGGCCCGCTTCCCTGGCAGGCGTTCGCCTTGCGCGTTCCCTGCGCGCTCGCTCACGACCGGCGCTCGGGTAGAGTCCTGGCGATCGCGGAGGAGGCCGGAGCGCAGGCGCTGGATGCGATCGAGAGCGACGCCCGCGAGTGGGTGGGTGCGGATGCCGGAGCAGGCGGCGGAAGTTCCGGCGAAACGCCGGCGCCGCTCGCGGCGGCACGCGTGATCGAGGAAGAGCCGGCGCTCTACCTCGAGCGGGTGAGGCGCGGCCAGGAGTACATCCGGGCCGGCGACCTCTATCAAACCAACCTCTCGCGGCCGTGGCGCATCGAGCTGCGCGGCGCGCCGGACGTGGGCCAGCTCTATGAGCGCCTGCGCAGCGCCAATCCGGCGCCATTCGCCGCGCTGGCGCAATGGCGCGGCGGTGCGCTGCTCAGCTCTTCGCCGGAGCGGCTGGTGCGCATCGCCGGGCGGCGCATCGAGACGCGCCCCATCGCAGGCACCCGGCCCCGCAGCCGGCAACCGGGGGGCGATGCGCTCGAGACGGCCGCCCTCGTGGCGCACCCGAAGGAGCGCGCGGAGCACATCATGCTCATCGACCTCGAGCGCAACGACCTCGGGCGGGTCTGCGAGCCGGGGACGGTGCGGGTCGAGGAGTTGATGTCGATCGAGTCCTACGCCCACGTGCACCACATCGTCTCCAACGTGACGGGGGTCTTGCGGCCGGAGGTCACGCCCGTCGACGCTTTGCGCGCGGTGTTCCCGGGCGGCACGATCACCGGCTGCCCGAAGTTTCGCTGCATGCAGATCATCGCGGAGCTGGAGGGCGAGGGGCGCGGCGCCTACACCGGCTCGCTCGGGCTCATCGGGCGCGACGGCGGCATGGACTTCAACATTCTCATTCGCACCATGACGCTTGCGGGGCGAGCCATCGGGCTGCGCGCCGGCGCCGGCATCGTGGCGGACTCCGATCCGGAGCGCGAGCTGGAGGAGTGTCGCGCCAAGGCGCGGGGGCTGCTGGCGGCCTTCGGCCAGGCGGGCCGCCCCGGAGTCGCGGCGTGATTGGATCGGACGCGGTGTCGGCACTGATCGACGGCGCCGCCGCCGACAGCGTGTCGGTGCTCGACCGCGGTCTGCACTTCGGCGACGGGGTGTTCGAGACGATCGCCTGCCTCCATGGCCGGCCGCGCTTGCTGTCGCTGCACCTCGAGCGGCTGGCGCACGGCTGCCGCACGCTCGGCTTTTCCCCGCCCGCGAGCCAGGCGCTGCGCGCGGAGGTCGAGCAACTCGCCGGCACGCAGGAGCGCGCAATCGTCAAGCTGATCGTGACCCGGGGCACGGCGATCGCGCGCGGTTATGCGGTGAGCGGCCGCGAGCAGGCAACCCGCGTGGCGATTCGTTATCCTTGGCCCGTGGAAGAAACCGCCTGGCAGCAGCGGGGAGTCAGCGTGCGCGTGGCGGCGATGCGCCTCGGGGAGAACCCCGCGCTGGCCGGCCTCAAGCACTGCAACCGCCTGGAGCAGATCCTCGCGCGCAGCGAGCCCGAAGGTGCGGCGGCCGCCGAGGCGCTGCTGCTCAGCCGCTCCGGACGGCTGGTATGCGGCACCATGACCAACGTGTTCTTAGTCGACGGCCCGCCGCAATCACCGCGCATTCGCACGCCCGCCATCGACCTGTGCGGCGTGGCGGGTGTCATGCGGCGCGTCGTCTTGCGGGAGGCGAGCCGGGCCGGTATCGACACAGCGGAATGCGCCCTCTGGCCCGCGGATCTCGACGGCGCGGCGGAGGTGTTTCTCACGAACGCGCGGGTCGGCATCTGGCCGGTGGGCCGGCTGGGAGAGCGGACGCTGGAGCCGGGACCGGTGACCCGGCGCCTGCAGACCCTGCTGCGCCCTTTGCTCGAGGAGCCGGCCGATGCCTGAGGCGGCGCGCCGCCGCGGCAAAGCGGTCCTCCTCATCCTGCTGGCGCTCGTGATTCTCGCGGCGGCCGCCGGCTCCGCGCTCTTGCATGCGAGCTTCCGCGCTCCGGGACCGGGGGCGGCCGTCGCCCTGAAGGTCTCTCCCGGCGAGAGCACCCGGGCCGTGCTCGCGAGCCTCGCCGGACTCGGCACGGTGGCTCATCCGCGGGAGGTGGAGCTCTACCTGCGGCTGCATCGGCGCAATCCGCGCATCGAGATCGGCACCTACGACATTCCCGCGCATGCGAGCCCGGCCGACATCATCCGCCTGTTCGACGAGGGGCGGGTGGCGTTGGATCAGGTCACGGTGGTGCCGGGCGCGACGTTCGCCGATTTCCGCCGCGAGCTCGATGCGAGCCCGGACGTTGCCCATATGCTGCGCGGCAAGAGCGATGCCGCGGTGATGGCCGCGCTCGGCCACGCCGGCGAGAATCCGGAGGGCCGGTTCTTCCCCGACACTTATCGCTTCGCTCCCGGGACGAGCGATGAGACCCTGCTCGCCATGGCCTACGACCGCATGGCCGCCATGCTGGCGAAGGTGTGGCAGCAGAGGAGCTCCGATCTGCCCTTCGATACGCCCTACCAGGCCCTGGTCCTCGCCTCGATGGTGGAGAAGGAAACGGGCGTCGCCGACGAGCGTGCGCTCATCGCGGGCGTTTTCGTCAACCGCCTGCGCCGCGGCATGCGCTTGCAGTCCGACCCGACGGTGATCTACGGGCTCGGCAGCCGTTATGACGGCAAGATCCACACGCGCGACCTCACGACCGATACGCCGTACAACTCCTACACCCGCTCGGGCCTGCCGCCGACGCCCATCGCGCTGCCGGGCCTGGAGTCCCTGCTCGCGGCCGTGCAGCCCGACCAGACGGACGATCTCTATTTCGTGGCGACGGGCGCGGGCGGTCACCATTTCTCACAGACGCTGGCACAGCACGATGCGGCGCTGCGGGTCTACCTGGAGCATCTGCGCGAGCAGCAACAGGCCGCGGCGCGCCGGCCGGCGGCGGACAGCCGATGACCCGGGGCTCGCTCATCACTCTGGAAGGCATCGAGGGTGCCGGTAAATCCACGATTGCGCGCTGGGTTTGCGAGTGGCTGGACCGGCACGCGATCCGCGCGACGCTCACCCGCGAGCCTGGCGGCACGCCGCTCGCAGAGCGGGTGCGGCAGATCGTGCTCGAGCGGGGGCAGGAGCGGCTGTCGGCTGCCGCGGAGACACTCCTCATGTTCGCCGCGCGGGGGATCCATGTGGAGAATCTCATCCGGCCGGCGCTCGAGCGCGGCGAGTGGGTCGTTTGCGATCGCTTCACGGATGCCACGCGGGCGTATCAGGGAGGCGGCCGCGGGGTCGATGCGGCGCTCATCGAGTCGCTGGCGGATGAGGTGCAGAATGGCCTGCAGCCGGACTGCACGCTGCTGCTCGACCTGCCGGTCGCGGTAGGCCTCGAGCGCGCGCGCAGCCGCCGGGCCGGCCCGGTGGATCGCTTCGAGGCGGAAACCCAGACCTTCTTCGAGCGGGTGCGCGCGGCGTACCTCGAGCTGGCGCGCCGGGAGCCGCGGCGCATTCACGTGATCGATGCCTCCCTGCCGCTCGAGGCGGTAACCCGGCAGATCGGGGCGGTGCTGGAGCGGCTGGCACCATGACTCCGGGATGGCTCGGCCCGCAGATCGCCCGACTGCGTGCCGCCCATGCCGCGGGCAGGCTGCCGCACGCTCTTCTGATCCACGAGGCCCCGGGCGCCGGCGGCGAATGGCTCGCCGGCTGGGCGGCCAGAATGGTCCTCTGCTCGCATCCCGGGGAGGCGCCATGTGAGCGCTGTGCCGGCTGCCTGCGGGCCTCGCAAGGGCACCATCCAGACCTCGCGCTCGTCCGACCGCTCGAGGCCTCGACCCAGATCCGCATCGAGCAGGTGCGCGAGCTCGGCGTGGAGCTCGCCCTCACCGCGCACCAGGGCGGCTACAAAGTCGGCATCCTGTCCCCGGCCGACAGCATGAATCGCTTCTCCGCCAATGCCTTGCTGAAGACTCTCGAGGAGCCGCCTCAGGGCACGCTGCTCATGCTGGTCGCCAGCCAGCCCTCGCGCCTGCCGGCGACGATCCTCAGCCGCTGCCAGCGGGTGCGGGTGCGCGCGCCGGAGCCGGCCGAAGCCGTCGCCTGGCTCGAGGCGACGCGGGGGCCGGGCGATTGGGGTGGGGTGCTCGCAGTCCTGGGGCCGGCCCCCATGACTGCGGTCGCTGCCGACCCGGCGGCAGTCGTCGAGATCGCCGCCGAGGTCCGGCGGGAGCTGGAAGAGACCGCCGCGGGCGGGAGCGATCCGGTGGCCACGGCGGAGCGTTGGGCGCGCTCGGAGCTGCCTCTGCGCCTCGCGTGCGTTGAGAATTGGCTCACGGATCGGATTCGCGGCCAGGCCGGCGCCGGTGCCCTTTTTACAGAATTGCGGCCTGGCGCCCATCCCCGCGGGCCCTCGGACCGCTTAGACTTGCGCCAGCTTTTCGGGCTCCTGGATGCCGTTCGGGAGCTCAAGTCATCGTTCGATGCGCCGATCAACCGGGGGCTGGCGCTCGAGAGCGTGCTGCGCTCGCTCGAGACGCGGCGCTTAACCTGAGCCTGAGGACGTGAATTTGCGAGCGGGTGGCAACAAGCCGGGCCTCTTGACGCTGACCATCAAGGACAAGAGCGCTCTATATCTCGCCTACATGCCGTTCGTGAAGAACGGCGGGCTCTTCATCCCGACCAACAGCAATTACCGGCTGGGGGATGAGGTGTTCATGCTGCTCAACCTGATGGGCGAGGACGAGAAGCTGCCGGTTGCGGGGCGGGTGATCTGGGTGACGCCGAAGGGGGCGCAGGGGAAGCGGACTGCGGGGATCGGGGTGCAGTTCAGCGACCAGGATCATGGGCAGACGCAAAAGAAGATCGAGACTTATCTTGCGGGGGCGTTGCAGGGGGATAAGGCTACTCACACGATGTAGCATGTTCGGGCTGGGGGCGCATCACTGAATGCCTCTTGGCCGGAACGCCGCGAGTACGTCCGTGTAGCGGATCGCCGTCCTGGCGATCAGCTTCCGGCCAAGAGGCATTCAGCGCTGCGCCCTTTGTGGTGATGCGCGCCGTATTACTGTCGGGAGCTAGGCGCTTCGGCGGAGGGAGATCCCGCTGTGGGTCAGGCCGCCGGTGAGGACGTAGGCGTCGAAGCCGCGCTCGACCAGGATGTAGGCGGCTGCGGAGCTGCGCCGGCCGGTGTCGCAGTAGACGACGTACGGCACTTTGCGGTCGAGCGTCGTGAGCTTCAGGCGGATGAAGTAGAGCGGGATGTTGAGCGAGCCTTCGATGGCGAGGTTCTGGTGCTCGCT
>JASHVV010000229.1 GCA_030044385.1 Gammaproteobacteria bacterium | reverse complement strand
TCGATCGAGAGATCGCTGGAAAAGTAGCCGCGCAAGCGTTTGAGCATGAAGCGTCCGTCGAAGAGAAGCGACTGCGGGGGACCCCCAGAGTGGCGCGTAATCTAGCAACCGAGGGGACATTCAGCAAGGCAACATGTATGATTTTGCGCTGTTTTTCTCATTCGGCCTTTCGCCATGTCCCTCACGCGCGCGCAGATCGAAAGCATCGCCACCCTGGCCCGCCTCGAGCTCGAGCCTGCCGAGATCCCCGTGTATCAGGAGAGCCTGTCGCGGATTCTCGACTGGGTCGGCCAGCTCGACCGCGCCGACACCGGCGGCGTGGCGCCCATGGCTCACCCCATGCCGGGGCTCACGCAGCGGCTGCGGCCGGATGCGGTCACGGAAGAGGATCGCCACGAGCTCTATCAGGCGACCGCGCCGCAGGTCGCCGCGGGCCTCTATCTCGTTCCCAGGGTCATTGAATAGGCGTTTTTTTGACGTGATTCACAGGAATTCCCTCACGCAGCTCGCCGCGGGCCTGCGCGCCAAGAAATTCTCGAGCGTGGAGCTCGTGCGCGAGTACCTGCGGCGCATCGAGGCGAGCCAGCCGACGCTCAATGCCTTCATCTCCATTACGGGCGCCGAGGCGCTCGAGGCCGCCGCCGCCGCGGATCGCGACCTCGCGGCCGGCCGCGGCGGGGCGCTCGCGGGGGTGCCGATCGGCCACAAGGACCTCTTCTGCACGGCCGGGGTGCGCACCACCTGCGGCTCGCGCATGCTCAGCAATTTCGTGTCGCCATATGACGCCACCGTGGTCGCCAAGCTCAAGACCTCCGGCGCGGTCACCCTGGGCAAGCTCAACATGGACGAGTTCGCCATGGGCTCCTCGAACGAGACCAGCGCCTACGGCCCGGTCAGGAATCCGTGGAATACCGATTTCGTGCCGGGCGGCTCCTCGGGCGGGTCCGCCGCCGCCGTGGCGGCGCGGCTGGTGCCCGCTGCGACCGCGACCGACACGGGCGGCTCGATCCGCCAGCCGGCCGCACTCTGTGGCATCACGGGCATCAAGCCGACCTACGGACGCGTCTCGCGCTACGGCATGGTCGCGTTCGCCTCGAGCCTCGATCAGGGCGGTGTCCTCACGACGAGCGCCGCGGACGCAGCGCTGATGCTGCGTGAGATGGCCGGGTTCGACCCGAACGACTCGACCAGCGTCGATCAGCCGGTGCCGGACTACGTGGCGGCGCTCGAAGCGCCGCTTGCCGGTGTGAAGATCGGTCTCATCAAGGAATTCATCGACGAGGGGCTCGACGGCGAGAACGCGAGCCGGATTCGCGAGGCGCTCGCGGTCCTCGAGCGGCTGGGGGCCAGCCTGCGTGAGGTGAGCCTGCCCAATCTGCCCCTGTCCGTGCCGGTCTACTATGTGGTCGCGCCCGCGGAGTGCTCTTCCAACCTCGCGCGTTATGACGGCGTGCGCTTCGGCCATCGCTGCAAGGATCCGCGCGACCTGCAGGATCTCTACCGCCGCTCGCGCGGCGAGGGCTTCGGCGCCGAGGTCAAGCGCCGCATCATGACGGGCACCTACGTGCTCTCGGCGGGCTACTACGACGCCTACTACCTGAAGGCGCAGCGCGTGCGGCAGCTCATCGCCGCCGACTTCAAGCGCGCCTTCGGCGAGGTCGATGTCCTCGTGGGCCCGACGAGCCCGACGGCCGCCTTTCGCATCGGCGCCAAGACCGATGATCCGATCACCATGTATCTCAACGACATCTACACGATCGGCGCCAATCTCGCGGGTCTGCCCGCGCTGTCGGTCCCGTGCGGCTTCGTGGCGGGGCTGCCGGTCGGCTTGCAGATCCTCGGGCCGCATTTCGCCGAGGCGCGCATCCTCAACGTCGCGCACCGCTACCAGCTCGAGACCGGCTGGCACCTGCAGGCGCCGGAGGGCTACGCATGAGCCAGAGCGCAACAGAGGGCAACTGGGAAACGGTCATCGGGCTCGAGATCCACGCGCAGCTCGCCACCCGCTCGAAAATCTTCTCCGGCGCCTCGACCGCCTACGGCGCGCCGCCCAACGCGCAGGCGAGCCTCATCGATCTCGGCTTTCCGGGCGTGCTGCCGGTGCTCAACCGCGAGGCGGTACGCATGGCCGTGCGGTTCGGGCTCGCGATCGGCGCGCGCATCGCCCGCCAGTCGGTGTTCGCGCGCAAGAACTACTTCTACCCCGACCTGCCGAAGGGCTACCAGATCAGCCAGTACGAGCTGCCGATCGTGGCGCAGGGCGCGCTCGACATTGTGCTCGATGACGGCAGCACCAAGCGCGTCGGCATCACGCGCGCGCACCTGGAGGAGGATGCGGGCAAGTCGCTGCACGAGGGATTGCCCGGCCTCACGGGCGTGGATCTCAACCGCGCCGGCACGCCGCTCATCGAGATCGTCTCGGAGCCGGACATGCGCTCCGCGAAGGAAGCGGTCGCGTACATGAAGAAGGTCCACACCCTGGTGCGCTACCTCGAGATCTGCGACGGCAACATGCAGGAGGGATCGTTCCGCTGCGATGCCAACGTGTCGGTCCGGCGCCAGGGGGCCGAGAAGCTCGGCACCCGCGCGGAGATCAAGAACATCAACTCCTTCCGCTTCGTCGAGAAGGCGATCCTGTACGAGGTGGCGCGGCAGATCGAGCTCATCGAGTCGGGCGGCAAGGTCGTGCAGGAGACGCGCCTCTACGACCCGGACAAGGGCGAGACGCGCTCCATGCGCACCAAGGAGGAAGCCAACGACTATCGCTACTTCCCCGACCCCGACCTGCTGCCGCTCGCGGTCAGCGAGGATTTCATCGCGGAGGTGCGCCAGGGGCTGCCGGAGCTGCCCGATGAGAAGGCGGCGCGATTCGCCGCACAGTACGGGCTGTCGGCGTACGACGCCGGCGTGCTCACGGCGAGCCGCGAGCTCGCCGACTACTACGAGGAAGTGGTGCGCGCGGTGCCGCGGGAGCCCAAGCTCGCCGCCAACTGGGTGATGGGCGAGCTCGCCGCCGCGCTCAACAAGGAGAATCTCGACGTCGGCTCGGCGAAGATGCCGGCCGCGCGTCTGGCGGGCCTGCTGACGCGCATCGCCGATCAGACCCTCTCCGGCAAGCTCGCCAAGGAGGTGTTCGAGGCCATGTGGGCGGCTGGCGGCAGCGCCGATGCCGTCATCGAGTCGAAGGGCCTGAAGCAGATCACCGACAGCGGCGCCATCGAGCGCGCGATCGAGGAGGTGATGGCGAAGAACCCCGGACAGCTCGCCGAATACCGCTCGGGCAAGGACAAGCTCTTCGGCTTCTTCGTCGGGCAGGTGATGAAGGCGACCCAGGGCAAGGCGAACCCGGCCCAGCTCAACGAATTGCTCAGGAAGAAGCTGCCGGGCTAGGGCCTCAGGCGAGCAGTACCCGCACGCCTTCCTGGCGCAGGGCGCTGACCATCTCGGGTGCGGCGCTGCGGTCCGTGACCGCGAGGTGCACGTCCCGGATCGGCGCGATGATCGACAGGCTCCGATGCCCGAGCTTGGTGGCATCGAACACCGCGATGGTCTCGCGGGCGATGCGGATCATCAGGGCGTTGAGCCTCGCTTCCAGGGGATCGGGCGTCGTCACGCCGACGGAGACATCGAGCCCGTCGACACCCAGGAACAGCTTGTCGGCGGACAGTCGCGAGAGGCTCTGCTCGGCGTCGGGCCCGACGAGTGAATACGAGGCGTGGCGCAGCAGCCCGCCGAGCATCATGACGCGTATCCCCGGCAGGTCCGAAAGCTCCATTGCGATGTTGAGCGCATTGGTGATCACCGTCAGGGACTGCAGCTTCATCAGGCGGATGCGCCGCGCGATCTCCACGGTGGTCGAGCCTGAGTCGAGCACGATGGTATCGCCCTCCTTGATGAGCTTGGCCGCCTCCTGGCCGATGCGCTGCTTTTCCGGGTGGCGCTGCGCTTCCTTGACCCGCAGCGGCGGGTCGCTGCTCGTCTGGTGAAGCACCGGCAGCGCCCCGCCGTGAGCCCGCACGATGGCCGCCCGGCCGGCGAGCTCCTCCAGATCGGAGCGGATCGTGACGGTGGAAGTGCGAAATTTCTCGGCGAGCTGCTCCACGGTCGCGCGCCCGTTCTGCTGCACGAACTCCGCGATCATGCGGCGGCGCTCTTCCACGAGCAGACGCTGCTTGCCGGCAGGGGGTGTGGCCTTGCTCATGCCCCAGAATCCAAGTATCCGAAAGAACTAAGGATGCCACAGGAAGCAGCGGGGCGCGCGCTGCCGCAGTCCGGCTGCCGTGCGCCGCCGCTGATGTTTCGTTTGCTTTCGATTACCGTTGACACTTTACGAAAAGCCTGCAACACTGCCCAAAACTCGCGCCAGGGGAAGCGGCTCGCGGGTCGTACTACCACAGCCAGGGGGCAGCGGGATGAATTCCAAAGTATCCGGTTCCCATCCGCGCGCGCGGGTGAGTCTGATTCATATCGCGGTCAGAGCCGCTCTGGTCGCCGGCGCGGCGCTGCCGTTCGCCGCCGCCGCCGATACCAGCGGCACGCCCGCCAGCGGCACCGAGGTGCAGCTGCAGGAGGTCGTGGTCAAGGGCCTGCGCGAGAGCCTCGAGCAATCGATGGCGCTGAAAGAGGTATCCAACCAGGAGCTCGACGCCATCACCGCGACGGATCTGGGTCAGTTCCCCGATTCCGATGTCGCCGATTCGCTCTCCCATATCCCGGGCGTGGCGATCGACCGCGACGAGACCGGCGCCGGCAGTGAGGTGACCATTCGCGGCTTCGGGCCGCAGTTCAACCTCGTGCTGGTCAACGGCCAGCAGCTGCCGACCCAGACGGCGGGACGGGAGTTCAACTTCGACGTACTGCCGACCGATCAGATCACCAAGGCCCTGGTCTACAAGACCTCGGAAGCCTGGCAGCCGGACGGCGCCATCGGCGGCCTGGTCGAGCTCGACACCGCGCATCCCTTCGATTTCAACGGCCCCAAGGCGATCGCCAAGGTGGAGGCCAACGACACCTCGCTCGACACCAAGGTGACGCCGAGCGCGTTCTTCCTGCTGAGCGACACCTTCGACGACGACCGGCTGGGCGCCCTGGTCTCTTTCGCGTCGGAGGACCAGGCCACCCGGACGCGCTCCGTGAGCACCTCCTCGGGCTGGACCCCGCAGACGCTGCCGATGCTGCCGGGATCCCCCACCGCGCTCATGCCGAACGCGATCGACTATTCGATCAACACCTACGAGGTGCGGCGGGAGAACGTGGACGCCTCGCTGCAGTGGAAGCCGACCGACAATCTCGTGGTGACCCTGGATGGCCTCTACAACAGGTACGAGGAGACCGCCGACACCCAGGAGCTGGGGCTGTACTTCGGCGGCAATCCCATTCTCGGCACGCCCACCATCCTGCCGGACGGGGTCATCGACAGCTTCACCGCGAGCTCGCACGCCGACAACATCGAGCAGGAGCAGACCGGCCAGATCAGCCCGCAGTATCTGCGCTCCATCAACCTGAAGGTCGAGGGCGAGTCGTTCGACGACCGGCTGTCGTGGACGCTCGACGGCTCGGACTCGAGCAACCTGGCGAGCAACTATCCGGATCCGGGCCTCTTCACCGTCCTCGGGTTTCCGATCGACGTCACCTACACCAATAGCGGCGGTGTGGGTATTCCCAGCGTGACGACCTCGCCGGCGGACCTGGGGGATCCGGACGCCGCGAACGCGCACTTCACCGAGGTCTACGGCGACAGCACCGAGAACGACATCCGGCAGCTCACGCTCGATGGCACCTGGCACGGATCCGACTCGTGGGGCCCGCTGGAGGACCTGCGCTTCGGCGCCTATGGCCAGCGCAACTACTACGATGCATTCAGCACCTACAACGCCGACTCCGTGTGCGCCTATTGCGGCTACTCGGCCGCCGTGCCCGCATCGCTGCTCAGCGTCTATCAGATGCCGAACCTCGCGGGGGGATACGCCGGCACCTACCCGAGCGCGTTCCTGACGTACAACCCACAGGCCGAGATAGCCTTCCTCGACAGCCCCGCCGCGGAGGCGGAGCAGGATGCGGCGGCGGGGCTCGCGCCCGGCACCACGGCCGCCGAGGTCGACGGGGATAACTTCCAACCGCTCAATCCGCTGACCAACCGGCAGGCGATCGGCACCGTTACGGAGCACACGGAGGCGCTGTACGTGCAGGGAGACTTCAAGGGCACCCTGTGGGATCACTCGTGGGGCGGCAATCTCGGGCTGCGCTGGGTCCGCACGTCCGATACGGCGGTCGGCTACAGCCAGGTCCTGAGCGACATCACGCCGATTCCCAATGACCCGACGGGCTTCAATGCCATCTACGCCCAGAACGGGGCGACCCTGGAGCTCGCGGGCAACCACAGTTACCACTACCTGCTGCCGAGCTCGAATTTCCGCTTCAATCTGACCCGCAAGCTGCTCCTGCGCGCCGCGGTCTCGGAGAGCATGTCGCGCCCGGAGCCGGCGCTGCTCACGCCGGTGATCAACTACGGCGGCGCGATTCTGGCGCCGGATGACATGGTGGCCTCGGGCGGCAACCCGAACCTCAAGCCGTACACGGCCCGCAACTACGACCTCAGCCTGGAGTGGTACTACTCGCGCGACGGCTACCTCGCCGCTTCGGCGTTCCGCAAGGACCTGCAGAACTTCATCGAGTACCTGGACAGCACGCTGTCGGTACCGATCGTCAATTCGGACCATCTGCCGCAGTTCCCCAACAACGTGGCCACGTTCGAGTTCAACGGCCCGACCAACGTCGGCCAGGCGCACGTCAACGGCGTGGAGCTGAGCGCGCAGCACATGTTCAGCTACCTGCCGGCGCCGTTCGACGGGCTCGGCGTGAACGCCAATGCCACCTTCATGACGACCAACGCGGGACTGAACTCGGCGGCCTCGACCTCGACCACCGAGCAGACCTTCGGTTTGACCGGCCTGGGCGACTACCAGAACCTGTCGCTGATCTACCAGAAGTACGGCTTCAGCACGCGGGTGACCTACAGCCACCGCAACAACTACATCTACCAGGTGGGCGCCGGCGGGCAGCCGCTCGACCGGGTGTACGTGAAGGGCTACGGCACGCTGGATGCCCAGCTCAATTACGACGTGACGAAGAGCGTCACGGTCTCGCTGTCGGGGACCAACCTCACCAACACCTACATCCAGGAGTATGTGGACCGGGTCGACGAGTTCTACAGCCTGCTGAACTACGGACGACGCTACACGCTCAGCGCGCGAGTGACTTTCTAGAGCAGATCCCGGACGCCGGCCGTCTCCGCCTCGCGGCGCAGATGCCGGCGCAGGGGCTCCAGTCCGTCCTGGAAGCGGCGCCACTGGCCGAGGCCGTCGGTGTTGATCGGCCGGCGCACCTGCTCGGAGCTGGCCGTGCGGGCCCGGTGATCGGTGCGGTGGAACTCGAGGCAGCGCCCGTCGAAGGGCAG
>JASHVV010000228.1 GCA_030044385.1 Gammaproteobacteria bacterium | reverse complement strand
GAGGCGGATCAGGCGGGAAGCAACACCCAGTTCCTGAACATGGAGCGCGCGCTCTATGACGGCCAGCGCGGGATGACCGACACGCGCGTCTTCTCCCTGAACCGCAACTTCTGGCTCGGCGCCCAGCGTTATGCCTACGGGCTCTGGTCCGGAGACAGCCAGACGGGCTTCGCGAGCATGGCCAGACAGCGCTCGCGCATGCTGAGCGCCATCGACGTGGGAGAGATGTGGTGGAGCATGGATGGCGGCGGGTTCTACGGCCACCCGTCCGACCAGAACTACGCCCGCTGGATCGAGTTCGGCGCCTTCACGCCCATCTTTCGCGTGCACGGTGTCAAGCCGGAGAAGCGCCAGCCCTGGCGCTATGGGCCGATCGCCGAGCGTGCCGCCACTCGTGTCATGCGGCTGCGGTACGAGCTGCTGCCCTACATGTACTCCTATGCCTGGCAGGACCACGCGGCGGGCGTGGGCCTCGTCAGGCCGCTCGCTTTCGACTGGCCGGACGATCCGCGGGTGCGCAACGACTCCAGCGCCTGGCTCTTCGGGCAGTGGCTGCTCGTCTCGCCGGTCGTGCAGCCGGACCAGACCGAGAAGCGCATCTACCTGCCCGCGGGAGTCTGGACCGACTGGTCGAATGGCAAGGTGTACCTCGGCGGCGGGTCCGTCACGGTGCCGGTCGACAGCGTGACCTGGAGCGACATTCCCCTCTTCATCCGGCAGGGAGCGATCATCCCGATGCAACGGTTCGAGGACTATATCGGCGAGCGTCCCGTCGAGACCGTCCGGGTCCAGGTCTTTCCCGGCTCGACCCGCTCCGATTTCGACTACTACGCGGATGACGGCAAGACCTACGCTTACGAGCATGGCGCCTACTTCCTCCAGCGCCTGAGCGTGCAGGCCGATGCAGGCGCCATCACCCTGGCCACTGCTGCCGCAACGGGCCGCTACCGTCCAGCCCTCGCCCACTATGTGTTTGCCGTCCACAGGACAGTGGCGGCACGAGTACTTCGCGACGGCGCGCCGCTCGCGCGCGCCGCGAATCTGGCCGCCCTGGACCAGTGCACGGATGCCTGCTGGACCATCGGCGGCGACCGATACGGCGGTGTCACCTACATCAAGTTGCCCGCCGGCGTACCAAACCGGGTTCGCATGCAGGAGGGCGCCGATCCGCACTGACATGATGCGTCGCGACGATCGCGGATTCCGCGGCTTTCGAGCCGGGCATCGGCTCGGCCGCTGGCCGCTGCAACTGCCCGTGCTCCTGTGCGCGCTTGCCGCGGCGACGGGCTGCGGCGGGTCCGGTCCCGTCCGCGGGCAGGCGCAACCCCAGGCACAAACGCAAACGTGCTCGAACGACAACGACGTGGAATGGAACTACCTGTTCGCCGATCAGGGTCCGATGTACGACAGCAATCCGGAGCCCACCGCGACGACGCCGGTGACCTTGACGCTGCGGACCTGCAAGGGAGACATCACCAGCGCCAACATCAAGTATTACGACACCGCCGACGACGCCTTCCATCTGGTCGCCATGCAATGGGCCTCGAGCGATCCCACCGGCACCTTCGACTACTGGCAGGGCACGGTGCCGGCCAGCGGCTCCGAGAAGTACTATCGCTTCCAGATCAATGACGGCACGGCCACCGCCTGGCTCAATGCCGGCGGCATCTCCTCGAGCGAGCCCTCCGCCGACGACTTCTTCATCATCCCGGGCTTCGAGACCCCCGATTGGATGAAGAACGGCGTGCTGTATCAGATATTCGTCGACCGCTTCTACGACGGAGATCCGTCCAACGACGTCACCAATGGCGAATATACGTACGCGGGCTGCGCCACGGAGCAGCACGCCTGGGGAACGAGTGTCTTCGCGACCGCCAGCGGCTGCAACAGCGAGGTCTTCTTCGGCGGCGACCTGGCGGGCGTCGACCAGAAGCTGAGCTACATCAAGGGAACCCTCGGCGCCGACATCATCTACCTCAATCCGATCTTCAATTCCCCCACCAACCACAAGTACGACACCCAGAACTACTACGAGGTGGATCCCGCCTTCGGCAGCAGCGCCACCCTCGAGCAGCTCATCGCGGACATCCACAGCAACTCCAACGGTCCCGAGGGCTACGTCATTCTCGACGGCGTCTTCAACCACAGCGGCGACAGCAACTGCTGGTTCGGCAACAATCTCTACGACGGCATCACCTGCTCGCCGCCCGGAGCCTACCAGTCGCAGTCGAGCCCCTATTACGACTATTACGACTTCCAGTCGTGGCCGAACAGCTACTCCACCTTCGACGGCGACGTCCCGAGCATGCCGAAGCTCGACTATGGCGCTAGCGGCTCGCCCGTGCGCGAGCAGATTTACGGCACCAGCACGTCCGTGATGCAGACCTACCTCTCCGCTCCCTACGACATCGACGGCTGGCGGCTGGATGCGGCGCAGTACCTCGATGCCGGCGGCAACGACGGCAGCGACGCCACCAACCACCAGATCATGCAAGAGATGCGTGCGGCGGTGCTGTCCGTCAACCCCAACGCCGAGATTCTCGGCGAGTACTGGGGAGACGCGTCGGCATGGCTCGATGACGGCACGGAATGGGACGGCGCCATGAACTACAACGGCTTCACCGATCCGGTTTCCGAGTGGCTCTGCGGGGTGGACGAGAACGGCAACAGCGCCGCGATCAACGAGAGCCAGCTCGACAGCTGGCTGCTGGCGGCCCGCGCCGACTTGCCGATCGACGTGCAGGAGACGATGACCAACGAGCTCGGCACGCACGACACCGAGCGGTTCGCGACGCGCTGCGGCGGTGACATCCGCAAGACCTATCTCGGCCTCATCTTCCAGTTCACGTACGTCGGTACGCCGGGCATATACTACGGCGACGAATACGGGATGCAGGGCGGCGCCGACCCGGACGATCGCCGTACCTTCGATTGGTCGCAGGCGACGACCGGCAATGCGGCCGTGGCGCTGACGCAGCAGCTGATCTCCATCCGCAGCCGGTATCCCGAGCTGCGCACGGGCTCATACGAGACCCTGCTGGTCGACACGACGAATCACGTGTACGCGTTCGGACGCTGGGATGCCGATCACCGGATCGCGGTGGTGCTCAATGACTCCTCCGACACGGAGAGCGTGACCCTTCCCGCGTGGCAGTTGAGCATGCTCAACGGATCGCAGGTCACGGACCTGCTGACGGGGGATACCTATCAGGTCATCAACGGCAATCTCACCGTGAGCGTCGCGGGACTCTACGGGGCGATTCTCGAGCAGTAACGATGTCGCGAGCCAGCACGCTCCGCCGCAGACGCCGCCTCGACGCAATGGCCGGGGTGGTCGCGGCCTGTACGCTGCTTGCGGCGGCGGCGAATGCCGCGGCCTGGCACCATCGTCTCACCTGGCGCGGCCGGGAAGCCCGGGTGAGCGTGCGGCCCGATGGGAAATACGTGCTGGATTCGCCCGCGGGCGAGCGGGTGATAGCGGCGCAGCGCTGGCGTGTGCGCACGGCGAGTCCGCTCTTCGACGCGCTCTTTGCGATGGCCCAGGAGGACCTGGACGAGGATTCGGTCGCGGCGATCACCGACTCGGCGTTCGACCGCGGCAAGCCCATTGCGTGCCGCTGCTTCATCGCCGGCAAAGACTGGCCGTTCGTCTGGACGCGCGACCTTTCTTACTCCATCGATCTCGGCCTGTGGCGGCTCGACCCGGCGCGCGCCCGGGCGTCCCTTTTATTCAAGCTCTCGCGCCCGCGCGACGGAGCCGCGCCGCGCGGCCTGTATGTGATGCAGGACACGGGCTCCGGCGGCAGCTGGCCCATCAGCACCGATCGGGTGGTCTGGTTCCTCGGCGCGCGCCACCTCCTCGCCGACAGCGCCTTCGCCGACACGGTGTACCGGGCGCTCACCGATACCCTGGCGCAGGATCGGCGTTATGTCTTCGATCCGCGGGTCGGGCTGTATCGCGGGGAGACGTCGTTCCTCGACTGGCGCGAGCAATCGTACCCCGCGTGGACCCGGAACGACGTCGTATTCATCGCGCAATCGTTCGCCCTTTCGACCAACGTCCTGCACTACGATGCGCTGCGACTGGCAGCCACCCTAGCGGGCCAGCGTGGCCATCGGGCCGCCGCTGCGCTCTATGCGCGCCAGGCCGAGGCTCTCGAGCGAGCGATCAACGCCCGCTTCTGGAGGCCGGACCGCGGCCTGTACGTAAGTTACATCGGCGGACCCGTCGTTCCGCGGCCATTCGATGCCTATGACCTTCTCGGCATAGATCTGGCGATCACGAGCGGCGTCGCCGACCCGCGGCGGGCCGCCGAGTCGCTGGAGCACTACCCCGCGTGGCCCGCGGGCAGCCCCGTGATCTGGCCGGAGCGGCGCAACGAGCCGATCTACCACAATCGCGCCATCTGGCCGTTCGTGAGTGAATACACCCTGCGGGCGGCCCGACGGGCCGGTGACGCTTGGCTGATAGAGCGCGAGTTGCGCTCGCAGATGCGCGGGGCCGCGCTCTACGCTTCCAACATGGAGAATTACTCCCTGCTCTCGCAGTCGACGCATGTGGCCGGCCCCCTCGGCGGGCCCGTGGTCGACTCGCCGCGCCAGCTCTGGTCCGTCGCGGGCTACCTGGACATGGTCGTGCGCAGCGTATTCGGCGTGAAGGACGATGGCAGCGTCGCACCGGAGCTTCCCGCTTCGTTGGTGCCGATGCTCTTCGGCAGCGCGCGCCGGATCAGCCTGTACCTCGACGGACGCGAGATCGTCCTCGACCGCCCGACGCGTGCCGACGGTCCGCTGCTGATTTCCGGGCACATCCAACACCGCGGCGATACGACCGAAGTGGAGCTCGTCCCCACGGCCGCCCGGGCCGGCCCACCGCCCATGGGAGCCCCGACGTATTCGACCGCGGTCCCGCCCGCGCTGCCGCGACTGCTCGGCGCGCCCGGCCTCGGAACGGCGGCACGGGTCGATGGCCCGTGGCCGAGACATTGGACCGCGCCGCGCCGGGGCAAGTACCTCGTCTGGCTCCATTACTCCAATCCTCACGGACCGATCAACACCGGCATCACCGCCGCGGTCGAGCGGCTCGACATCCGTTGCGCCGGCAGCCCCCGCCAGATCCTCCCCATCGTCATGCCTCAGAGCGAGGGCTGGCAGGCCTCCACGACGGCTCGCTTCGAGGCCGGCGCCGGCGCATCCTGTGCGTTCACGCTGCTGCGCGGCTTCAATATGAGTGACCTCGCGCAATTCGCGCACTACACCGGCGACCTGGCGCCTCCTCGGGCGCCGGCATCAACGCCCGCAGCGGCGAATGCGGGCCGCACCATGGCTGCCACGCACGCGACGCCTCCCACGTGGACCGCAAACGGCGGCGTGACCGGCCCTCTCGACAGCGCGCGCATAGGCGCACTGCGAGTCGCACTGCTGAGGAACCCGTGAGCTCGAAGCCCGAGCTGTCGTTCCGCCAGATCTGGAACATGTGTTTCGGCTTCCTCGGCATTCAGTTCGCGTTCTCGCTGCAGAATGCCGACGTCAGCCGCATCTTCCAGACGCTCGGCGCCGATCTGCGGGAGATTCCGATCCTGTGGGTGGCGGCGCCGCTCTCCGGCCTGATCGTGCAACCGATCATCGGCTACGCCTCCGACCACACCTGGACGCGTCTGGGGCGGCGGCGGCCTTATTTTCTCGGCGGTGCGCTGCTCACGGCGCTCGCGCTCGTCTGGATGCCGGGCGCCTCGGCACTCTGGGTCGCGGCGGTGATGCTGTGGCTCATGGATGCCTCGATCAACGTTTCCATGGAGCCGTTTCGAGCTTTCGTCGGCGATCAACTCCCGGAGGGTCAGCGGCCGCTCGGCTTCGCGATGCAAAGCTTCTTCATCGGCGTCGGCGCCGTGCTGGCGTCGACGCTGCCCTGGATATTGGCCAAGCTGGGGGTGCCGAACGTCGCGCCGGCAGGCCACATTCCGGCCACCGTGCGCATCGCATTCTACGTGGGCGCCGCGGTGCTCTTCGGCGCGATGCTGTGGACCGTGCTGACGACGCGTGAGTATGCGCCGAGCCGCCTGATGAGCTTCGCCCGCAGGAGCCTGGCCCTGCCCCGCACCGAGGTATCGCGAGCCTGGCGGCTCGGTCTCGTGATGTTGGCGGCGGGAGGGCTCGCGGTCGCCGCCATCCGCCGGCTCTCGCTCGCGAAGGAGCTCTACCTGCTGGCAGGCGGGCTGATCGTGTTCGGAGCTCTGTTTGCATGGCTCAGCGGGACCGCGAGCCGCGGCATGGTGCGCCAGGTGATGGGGGATCTCTACGGCATGCCGGGCCCGATGCGCAAGCTGGCCTGGGTGCAGTTCTTCTCCTGGTTCGCGCTCTTCGCCATGTGGATCTACGCCACACCGACCGTGACCTCGGTGCAGTTCGGCAGCAGCGATCCGCGCTCGCTCGCCTACAACACGGGCGCCAACTGGGTGGGGGTGCTGTTTGCCGCCAGCAACCTGTTCCTCATCGCAGGGGCGGTGGTCATTCCGTTCATGGTGCGGCGGCTCGGCCTGCGCTGGAGCCACCTGGTGAACCTGGGAATAGGCGGGCTCGGCCTCGCCTCCTTCGCCTGGGTCCGCAGCCCCGACTGGCTCCTGCTCTCCATGGCGGGCGTCGGCTTCGCCTCCGCATCGATCCAGTCGCTGCCCTACACACTCCTCTCGGACAATCTGCCGGCGGAGAAGATGGGCGTCTACATGGGCATCTTCAATTTCTTCATCGTCATCCCGCAGATGCTGGCGGCCAGCGTGCTCGGGGGACTGGTGCACGCCTTGTTCGGCGACCGGCCGGCCTTCGGCCTGGTGCTGGGCGGCGTCAGCATGGTGATCGGCGGCCTGTGCACGCTCCGGGTCGCGGAGCCCGAGCCCGCGGCGGCCGGCAGCCAGGGAGCTTTGGGCGCGGGCGGGTGAGCCCTCCCGGGCCGCTTCCGGTATCCTCGCCGGATGCTCGTCGAGCGTATCTGGTCGGCCAATCCGTACCGCAACTTCCACTATCTCGTGGCGTGCCCCGAGACGGGCGAGGCGCTGGCGATCGATCCGCTGGAGTGGGGACTGTGCCTCGATGCGGCGCGGGCGAGCGGCTGGCAGATCACCCAGATCCTGAACACCCATGAGCATCGGGACCATACGGGGGGCAACGAGGGTCTCGTGGGTGCCACTGGAGCCAGGGTCCTGGCCCACGCCGGAGCCGCAAGCCGCATAGGCGGAGTCGACCGCGGGCTCGGCAAAGGCGACGTCGTACGCGTCGGGCGTAGCGTGGAGTTGGAATGCCTCGATACGCCGGGCCACACGCTGGCGCATGTCTGCCTCCTCGCCCGGGGCGATCGGCCCGGCCTCTTTTGCGGCGACACGCTCTTCAACGCGGGGGCGGGCAACTGTCACAACGGCGGTCATCCGCAACAGCTCTACGAGACGTTCGTCACCCAGCTCGCGCGGCTGCCGGATGAGACGCAGGTCTTCCCCGGGCACGAGTACATGGCGCGCAACCTGGAGTTCACGCTCGATCGGGAGCCCGACAACGCCGCGGCCCGCCAGCTCCTGGATGCGGCGCGTCAGAAAGCACCGGCGGCGATGACGATCACGACCCTCGGCGAGGAGAAACGAATCAACACGTTTTTCCGCCTGCAGAGCCCGACGGTCATCGCACGATTGCGCGAGGCTTTTCCCGACATCGGCGAACGGCCCGATGCGCGCACCGTGTTTCTGAAGCTTCGGGAGCTGAGGAACGGATGGTGACCGGCTTGCTCGGACGCGTTCTCTACGTCGATGACGAGCCCACGCTGGTCTTTCTGATCACCCGGGCGCTCGAGAAGCTCGGTATTGCCTCGCAGGGCTTCGACAGCGCGCAGGAAGCACTCGCTGCGTTCGGGCGGGAGCCGCAGGCCTTCACCCTCGTCCTCACGGACCTCACCATGCCCGGGGGCATGAGCGGCCTGGAGCTTGCTGAAGCGGTGCTCGCCATTCGTCCTGACGTCGCCGTCGTCATCGCCAGCGGATGCATCGATCCAGCAGAGACGCGGCACGCGGCGGCGGTCGGCGTTCGCACCGTCATCCAGAAGCCAGCCAAGGTGGCCGAGATGGCGCAGCTCGTGAGCCGGCTGCTGCAGGAATTGAGGCCCTGACGGCACCCATGGTCTACTCGGGTTTCTACCGCCGCAGCTTTCTGATTGCGACCGCAGTCATCCTCGCGTACCTGTTGCTCGCCGTGTTGGCGCCGCTCAAGGGTGCGCTCGGCTGGGCGGTGGTGCTGGCCTTCCTGCTGCACCCGCTGCACGAGCGGTTGTCGCGGCGCCTGCAGGGCCGCAGCGTCCTGTCCGCGGGCATCATCACCGGCCTGACGCCTTTCTTCGTGCTCGCGCCGCTCTCCGTGTTCGGCGTGGTGTTCGCCAGCCAGGTCGCCAGCCTGATCCGATACCTGCGCGGACAGCAGCTTCCGGTCTCGGGGCAGCTGCTCGGGCGGCTGGAGTCCTATCCGCTGCTGGGCGATGTGCTGCGCTGGTCGAGCGCCAACTTCCCGGTGAGCGCGGCGCAGATCCAGGGGTGGGTCACCGGGGAGATGCAGTCCGTGCTGAAGTCCGCCGCGTCCGCGGGCGGCAATCTCGCGCTCGGCCTCTTCGGCACCGTCGTCGGCTTTTTCATGATGCTCTTCCTGCTCTTCTTCCTGCTGCGGGACGGGCGCTCGATTCTCGATCACGTGGCGCGCCTCATCCCGCTCGAGGCGGCACGCCGCGAGCGGTTGCTCGACTACCTGGCGCGGGTGACCCGCGCGGTGGTCTTCGGGTCGACCGCGACGGCGCTCATTCAGGGGATCTTCGTCGGGGCGGGATTCGCGCTGGCCGGCCTGCCGTCACCGGTCGTCTTCGGGGCGGTGGCGACCATCGCGGCCCTGCTCCCCGCCGGCGCGGCCGTCGTCCTGGTGCCGGCGGTGCTCTATCTGGCCGTGACCGGCCACTGGCTCGGGGCGGTCTTTCTGGCCTTCTGGACCGGCCTGCTCGTGGTGGTGGAGAACGTCGCGCGGCCGCTCCTCACCGCGCACCGCGCGCATATCTCCACCCTGGCGGTGTTCGTGGGGGCCGTCGGCGGCGTCTCGGCCTTTGGGGTGCTCGGCCTGGTCATCGGTCCGGTGTTGCTCAGTTTCGTGGTGGCCCTGGTCAGGTTCGCGACTGAGGTGCGCACCGTCCCCATGCCGTAAAATGCGCGCCCCATGTACCTCGATGCCATTCTCAATCCGCTGAACGAGGCGCAGCGCGCCGCGGTCTCGGCGCCGCTCGTCCCCGTGCTGGTGCTCGCGGGCGCGGGCAGCGGCAAGACCCGGGTGCTCACGCACCGCATCGCCTGGCTCATCCAGGCGGAGCACGCCTCGCCGTACTCCATCCTGGCGGTCACCTTCACCAACAAGGCGGCCGGCGAGATGCGCGGCCGGGTGGAGCAGATCCTCGGCGTCCCGCCCGGAGTGCTCTGGATCGGGACCTTCCACGGCATCGCGCACCGGCTGCTGCGGCTGCACTGGCGCGAGGCCGGGCTCACCCAGGGCTTCCAGATCCTGGATTCGGACGATCAGCAGCGCCTGGTGAAGCGGATCATCAGGGCCAACGACCTCGACGAGTCGCGCTGGGAGCCCCGCGATGTCGCCTGGTTCATCAACTCGAGCAAGGACGAGGGCCGGCGGCCGCAGGACCTGAAGGGCGGCAACGATCCGACCCGCGCGCAGATGATCCGGCTGTACGGCCTCTACGAGGAGGCCTGCGCGCGCGCGGGGGTGGTCGATTTCGCGGAGCTCCTGCTGCGGGCCTACGAGCTCTGGCGCGATCATCCCGAGCTGCTCGCGCATTACCGCCAGCGCTTCCGGCACGTGCTCGTGGACGAGTTCCAGGATACGAATGCGATCCAGTATGCCTGGCTGCGCCTCATCGCGGGTCCCGACGGCCACCCGTTCGTCGTGGGAGATGATGATCAATCGGTGTACCGCTGGCGCGGAGCGCGGGTGGAGAACATGCAGCAGTTCCGCCGCGACTACGCGCGCGCCAAGCTGTACCGGCTGGAGCAGAACTACCGCTCCACCGCGGCCATTCTCATGGCCGCCAACGGCCTCATCGCACACAACTCCGGCCGCCTCGGCAAGACGCTGTGGACGAACGGGGAGCCCGGCCTGCCGATTCAGCTCTATGCGGCTTTCAACGAGCGCGACGAGGCGGAGTTCGTGGCGCGCCGCGTCGCGGATTACGTCGCCAGCGGGAATCGGCGCAGCGATATCGCCGTGCTGTACCGCTCCAACGCCCAGTCGCGCGCGTTCGAGGAAGCCTTCATCGCCGGGCGCATTCCGTACCGGGTCTATGGCGGCCTGAGATTCTTCGAGCGCGCGGAGATCAAGGATGCGCTGGCGTATCTGCGCCTCCTGCTGAATCGCGACGACGACGGTGCGTACGAACGAGTGGTGAACCTCCCGACGCGCGGCATCGGCGATCGCACCGTCGAGACGCTGCGCGATGAGGCCCGGGGCGCGGGCATCTCGCTGTGGAAGGCGGCGGCTGCCCGCAGCGACGTGCAGCAGGGCGGCAGGACGGCCAACTCGCTGCGGGGCTTCCACCGGCTCGTCGATCGCCTGGCGAAGGAGACCGCGGGGCTGCCGCTGCACGAGCAGATCGACGTTGTGCTCAAGGAGAGCGGTCTCATCGAGCATCACGGGCGCGAGAAGCCGAGTCAGGACGCGGCGCGGGGCGAGACGGCCCGCAACGAGGCGCGGCTCGAGAACCTGGCGGAGCTGGTGAGCGCCGCCCGCAGCTTCGCCGCCGAGAGCACCGACCTCGAGCTGCCGCCGCTCGACGCCTTCCTGGCCCATGCGGCGCTGGAATCGGGGGAGAGGCAGTCCGACGCCGGCGAGGACAGCGTGCAGATGATGACGCTGCACATGGCGAAGGGTCTCGAGTTCATGTACGTGTTCCTCTGCGGGATGGAGGAGGGGCTCTTTCCGCATCAGCGCTCCATCTCGGACCTGGAGGCGCTGGAGGAGGAGCGCCGCCTCTGCTACGTGGGCATGACGCGCGCGATGAAGCACCTTTATCTCACCCATGCGGAGCAGCGCCGCCTGCACGGCATGGACACTCATCCCGCGCCCTCGCGCTTCATCAAGGAGGTGTCGCGGGACATCGTCGCGGAAGTGAGGCCGCGCGCGAGTGGCGCGCGCGCCGTGGCCGCGGCGCGGCTGCGGCGCGAGCAGCCGGCGGCGCCCGCGATCAGGTTCCGGACCGAGGAGCCGCCGCCGCCCGGCATGCGCCTCGGAGCCCGCGTGCGTCACGGCAAGTTCGGCGAGGGCGTGGTGTTGAATGTCGAGGGCAGCGGCCCGCATGCGCGGGTGCAGGTCAACTTCGAGCAGCAGGGCACCAAATGGCTGATGATGCAGTATGCAAACCTCGAACCGGTTTGAGCGCTGAGCCCCGGGAATGAAGATCCTCATTCTCGGGGCCGGGCAGGTCGGCCGCACCGTCGCCCGACACCTCTCGCGGGAGGAGGCCAACGAAGTCACCGTCGTCGATGTCAACGAGGACGTGCTGCGCGACCTCCAGGATCGCCTCGACGTCCATGCCGTCGTCGGCAACGCCGCCTACCCTCCCGTTCTCGAGGCGGCCGGCGCGGCGGAGGCGGAGATCGTGGTCGCGCTGACCAGCAGCGACGAAGTCAACATGATGGCCTGCCAGGTGGCGTTCACGCTGTTTCGCACGCCGACCAAGATCGCCCGCATCCGCTCCGCGGAGTACACCCAGCGGCCGGAGCTCTTCAGCGAG
>JASHVV010000227.1 GCA_030044385.1 Gammaproteobacteria bacterium | reverse complement strand
CTTCTGTCCTCTGCCGCTCAGGGACGGCGTATCGATGATCTGCGGCTCCGCCTTAAGATGGACGACCCGCTCGGTCTCGATCAGCGCGTTGAGCGCGAACGCCGCGCCGGATTCGCGCTGGCACCAGCGGCAATGGCAGCAATGCACGATGAGCGGCGCGGTCTCCATGCGATAGCGGATCTGGCCGCAGTCGCAGCCGCCCTCCAGCGGAAAAGCAGTGCTCGATGTCACGTCTACAACCTCGCTGCGCAGCGGCCGCCTGGCGGGCCCGATGCGGGAAGATAGCCCTGAGGCCGCGGAGGCGGCTTGGGAAAAATTGCGGTTCGTGATGGCCCGGTCCGTGCCGACCGCGATGGCGAGCGTCGCCGCGCCGAGGGTCAGGTCGCGCGCCCGGCGGGCGAGGGAGGCGGCGACTGCCACCGCCGGCGCGATGCCGAACACCGCGCCGGCGAGCACGTAGCACGCCTCCTGCACGCCGGCCGCCGCCGGCACCATGAAGACGAAGGTTCTGAGGCCCGCGACCACGGCGTCGACAACCAAGGCGCGAGCCGCGCTCACCGGGTGGCCGAGCAGATCGAACACCAGCCACAGCTCCGCCGCCCCGAGGAACCAACACAGTGTGTGCAGCGCGAATCCCTGCGCGAGCCGGCCGCGGCGGCTCAGGATGTCGTCGAGCGCGCCGTTGATATCGCCCTGCGCATGCATTCGGCGCAGCGACGCCAGCACCGGCCATCGCCGGGAGACTTTGCGGATCGCGCGCTGGCAGACATCCCCCAGGCGCCGCCGCCCCAGCACCGGGACCGCTACGGCGGCCGCGGTCAGCGCCAGCCCGATGCCGAGGGGCCGCATGAGCCCCGATCCCGGAGCCAGAGCGAGCAGTGTCAGGACACCGGCAAGGACGTAGGGCAGCTTCGCGGCGAGCTCCACGACCAGATCGACGCTCATCGACAACACGCCGCGAAGCGCGGCCGGTCCGCTCGAGCGCAGCGCCCGGACCCCGAGCACGAAGCCGCCGATCTGCGAGAAAGGCAGGGTCTCCGCCGCGGCATCGCGCACCAGCCGCGCCCACATGAATCTGCGCGCCGAAGCCGGCGGGACCGCGCCCGCCGCCAGGCTCCAGGCCAGCCCCATGAGCGCCACGACCGGCAGGTGCGCGGCCACGATGATCAGGAGCCCCCGCAGGCGCAGCCCCTCGAGGGTCCGCACGACGGCACCCGCGCCGGCATAGCTCAGGGTGGCGGCCAGGACCGCCGCGCCGAGAATCAGGCCGACGGCCGAACGCCATCTCACCGCGTCAGTTCCGTGCGGTCCGCGCCGCGCGCGTGTTGGCGGGCCATTCCAGCTCGATGCCGAACGTATCCGTGTAGGGTTTGAATTGCGCGCGCAGCGACTCGGGGTCGAGCCCGAAGTGGGTCAGGCTGTAACGACGCGGACGGTGCCGGCGATTCGAGCGGTTGTCGAGCCACTTGCGCATGCGTTGCGCGGCAGCGCCGCTCGCGGCGTGACCGGCGTGTCGGAAGAGCCGGTCCGCCGCCCCTTGCGGATCGGAGATCACTTCGCGGTAATGCAGGTGGAGGATGGAGCTGGAGGCCGCCGCCGCCCTCATCATGCGCTGCGCGCCATCCAACCAGGACGCGCAGACCTGCTGCCCGATCTCGGCGAGGTCGACGTGATACGCGAACGGGCGGCGCAGCACCTCCGTCAGCCGCGCGACCGAGGCGAGCACGGCCACCGGATCGCGATGGATGAACACCCAGTGCGCATCCGGATAGACGGCCCGGATGTCATCCAGCGCAAAGACGTGATCCGGGGACTTGAGGATCCACCGCCGCCCGGGCGTCTGGGCATCCAAATGCTGCAGGAAGCGCTTGTGGAACCGATACGCCTCCACGTGGCCATGCCGCTGCAGCCACTTCTGATAGCTCGGGACGCGGTAGACGCTGTCGTATCGCAGGCTCTGGAACACCTGCGCGGTGATGTCGGTGCATTCTTCAGGCTCGCCGGCCGCGACCTCGTGCAGCGTGTTGAGCTCCGGCGCCAGGAGGCGCATCAGATAGAACTGAGCCTGCACCCGCGCGCGGTTGAGGCTCTCTCCCCACCGGCCCGCGGAGGAGGGATGCGGATGGACCAGCCGCCAGGACAGGGGCGCCGCGACGGTCGGATCGCGAACCAGCAGCCGATGCAGGAAGGTCGAGCCGCTGCGCGGCATGCCGGTGATGAAAACCGGCCGCGCGATGGCCCGCGCCAGTACCTCGGGATGCGCGCGCTCGCTGCGCTCGAACTCGAGCAGATTGTGCAGGCTGCGGTGGACCTCGAACTTGACCGCACTGCGTCCGAGCGTGTTCAGGTCGCTCTCGCCGTTGCAGGAGGCAAGCAGGCGCTGCAGCGGTTGCACGAACGAGGGATCATCGAAGCTCTCCTGCCCGGCGCGCTCGAGCGCTGCCTCGAGCATGGCCTGCGCATCGAGCGGCCGGCCGCGGCTGACCCAACCCGGCCCGAGAGTCTGCTCCGGTCTAGCCACCCATACGCCCTTCGCCATGACTGGCTCGCGCTGCGGCTTCGAGCCGCCTCCGTCAATTTACCTCAAACCGCGCCTAGAGGAAAAAGTCCGGCAACAGATCCTCGTCGCGCACGTCCGCCGCCCGGTAACGCGCAAAATCCGTCACCCCTGCCGCGCGCAGGACCTCCTCATCGATGCAGTACTGCCCGGAGAAGCTGCGTGAGTCGCGCGTGAGAATCGCGTGGGCCGCATCAGCCATGATCTGCGGCGAGCGGACGCGGCGTAGCGCGTCAGCGCTCGCTCCTTGCATCGCCACCTGCAGAGCCGCCGTCCCGATCACCGTTCGCGGCCAGAGCGCGTTCACCGCGATTCCGCGGCTGCGCAGCTCGCCCGCCAGTCCGAGCACGCACAGGCTCATCCCGAATTTCGCCAGCGAGTAGGGCAGATGCGGCGCGAACCAGCGCTCCTCGATGTTGAGCGGCGGGCAGAGTGTCAGGATATGGGGATTCTCCGCCCGCTCGAGGTGCGGCACGCACAGCTTGGAGCAGAGAAAGGTTCCGCGGGTGTTGACCTCGTGCATCAGGTCGAAGCGGCGCATGTCGGTGGCCGCGGTGCCCGTCAGGCTGATGGCGCTGGCGTTGTTCACCAGGATGTCGAGACGGCCGAACTCCTGCGCCGCGCGCTCCACGGCGCGCGCCACCTGCTCCTCGTCGCGAATGTCCACCTGCAGCGGCAGCGCACGCCCCCCCGCGGCCTCGATCTGCGCCGCGGCGGTGAAGATCGTGCCGGGCAACTTCGGGTGCGGGTCGGCCGTCTTCGCCGCGATGGCGACGTTGGCCCCGTCCCGGGCGGCACGCACCGCAATGGCGAGCCCTATGCCCCGGCTGGCGCCGGTGATGAAAAGCGAGCGGCCCGCGAGGGAGGAGGTTGCAGGGGTTGCGGATGCCATGATAGCGAGCCTCACGAGGGACGCATGATCTGGGTATCATTATCGCCGAGGAGCGCGTTTTCGAGGGGAAATCATGCCGGATACTCAGTTCATCGTACGACGGGCGGCAGTGCTCGGGGCCGGGGTGATGGGCGCCCAGATTGCGGCGCACCTCATCGCCGCCCGCGTGCCGACCCTTCTCTTCGACCTGCCGGCCAAGGAGGGCGACAAGAACGGCATCGTCCACAAGGCGATCGAGGGGCTGAAGAAGCTGCAGCCTTCGCCGCTCGCCGGCCGCGACACGGCGGGCTTCATCCAGGCTGCCAATTACGACGAGCACCTGCCGCTCCTTGCCGGCTGCGACCTCGTGATCGAGGCGATCGCCGAGCGCCTCGACTGGAAGACGGACCTCTACCGCAAGGTGGCGCCGCACCTCGGGCCGGGCGCGATCTTCGCCTCCAACACCTCGGGACTGTCGATCACGAAGCTCGCCGAGGCCTGTCCGCCGCAATTGCGGCCGCGGTTCAGCGGCGTGCATTTCTTCAATCCCCCGCGCTACATGCACCTCGCGGAGATCATTCCGTGCCGCGATACGCTCCCGGCGGTGCTCGATGAGCTGGAGCGCTTCCTGGTCACGACGCTCGGCAAGGGCGTCATTCGCGCCAAGGACACTCCCAACTTCGTCGCCAATCGCGTCGGCGTATTCTCGATGCTCGCGACGATCGCCAACGCCGCCAGATTCGGCATCCGCTTCGATGTCGTCGACGATCTGACGGGTCCGCGCCTCGGGCGGCCAAAGTCCGCGACCTTCCGCACCGCCGACGTCGTGGGTCTCGACACCTTCGCCCACGTGGTGAGGACCATGCAGGAGGGGCTGCCGCAGGACCCGTGGCAGGGCCTGTTCCGCTCCCCGCCGTGGCTCACGAAGCTCATCGAGGCCGGGGCGCTCGGCGCCAAGACCCGCAGCGGCATCTACCTGAAGAAGGGGAGCGATCTGAAGGTGCTGGACCCGGGGAGCGGGGGCTATGTCGAGGCGACCGCCAAGGCCGATGCGGGCGTCATCGACATCCTGAAGCTCGACAGCCCGGCGCAGAAGCTGCAGCGGCTGCGCGCGAGCGAGCATCCGCAGGCGCAGTTCCTCTGGGCCTGCTTCCGCGACACCTTTCACTACATCGCCTACCACCTCGGGGACATCGCCCACTGCGCGCGCGACGTGGATCTCGCCATGCGCTGGGGGTTCGGCTGGAAGCTGGGCCCGTTCGAGACCTGGCAGGCGGCCGGCTGGCCGCGCGTGGCGGCCTGGATCGAGGCGGACATCGCCGCCGGCAAGACGCTCGCCGGCGCGCCGCTGCCGCCCTGGGCGCGGGATGCGGAGCGCAAGGGCGTCCACTTCCCCGAGGGCTCCTACGATGCCGCCGCCAACACGCTGGTCGGCCGCTCGACCCTGGAGGTGTATCGGCGGCAGCTGTGGCCCGACAGGGTGCTCGGCGAGAGCCCGGGCAAGCTCGGCGATACGGTCTACGAGAACGCCGGCGTCCGCGCGCTCACGAGCGGCGATGGCATCCTCGTCGTCTCCTTCAAGAGCAAGGCGCACTCGATCAGCCCGGACGTCCTCGAGGGCCTGAACGGCGCCATCGATCTCGCCGAAGAGCGGTTCAAGGGGCTGGTCATCTGGCAGACGGAGGCGCCGTTCTCGGTGGGCGCCAACCTCGAGGCCCTGCGCCCGCAGCTTGCGGCCGGCGACTGGCAGAGCATCGAGCGCGTCATCGCGCTCTTCCAGGCGACCTCGATGCGCCTGCGTTACAGCCGGATTCCAACCGTCGCCGCGACTCAAGGGTATGTGTTCGGCGGCGGCTGCGAGTTCATCATGCACTGTGACCGGGTGGTCGCGGCGCTCGAGTCCTACGTGGGCCTGGTGGAGGCGGGCGTGGGTCTGCTGCCGGCGGGCGGCGGCTGCAAGGAGCTGGCGCTGCGGGCCGCGCGGGAGAGCAAGGGGGATCTCTTCGCATCGCTCAAGGACTACTACATGATGGTCGCCACGGCCAAGGTGGCGGGGAGCGCGATCGAGGCGCAGGAGCTCGGGTCTCTGCGGCCGGGCGATCCCGTGGTGCTCCATTCCGGCGAGCTGCTCTACGTGGCCAAGCAGCAGGCTCTGGCGCTGCACGAGGCCGGGTATCGGCCGCCGCTGCCCGGCGGACGCTTCGCCGTCGCGGGCCGCAGCGCCGCCGCCTCGATCAAGGGACAGCTCGTCAACATGCTGGAGGGTCATTTCATCAGCGAGCACGACTTCGAGATCGGCTCGCGGATCGCCGAGGTCATGACCGGCGGCGATGTGGAGCCCGGCACCGAAGTCGGCGAGGACTGGATCCTCGCGCTCGAGCGCCGGCATTTCCTGGCGCTCCTCAGGAACCCCAAGACCCAGGAGCGCATCGTCCACACGCTGGCCACCGGCAAGCCGCTGCGTAATTGAGCGGCTGAGGAGAGCGCAAGATCATGTCCAGACAGATCCAGGAAGCCTACATCGTCGCCGCGACCCGCACGCCGGTCGGCAAGGCGCCGCGCGGCATGCTCCGCCACGTGCGCCCGGACGACATGCTCGTTCACGTCATTCGCAGCGCCCTCGCGCAAGTACCGGCGATCGAGCCCGCGCAGGTCGCGGATGTCGTCGTCGGCTGCGCCTTCCCGGAAGCGGAGCAGGGACTCAACATGGCGCGCAACGCCGCGCTCCTCGCGGGCCTGCCGGACACGGTCCCGGGCATCACCATCAACCGGTATTGCTCCTCGGGGCTCAATGCCGTGCAGATTGCCGCCGACCGCATCCGCGTGGGTGAGGCCGACGTGGTCATCGCCGGCGGCGCCGAGTCGATGTCCATGGTGCCGATGGGAG
>JASHVV010000226.1 GCA_030044385.1 Gammaproteobacteria bacterium | reverse complement strand
GCGGCGACTGCCTGAGGAAACCCAGATGCCGATTGCGATATCCCGCACCAACGTTCCCGTGGTGGTCGACGAGGACAAATGCATCGCCGACAAGGGCTGCCGCGTCTGCATCGACGTGTGCCCGCTCGATGTCCTGTGGATCAACGAGGTCACCGGCAAGGCTCACATGCGCTACGACGAATGTTGGTACTGCATGCCCTGCGAGAAGGACTGCCCGACGGGTGCGGTGACGGTCAACATTCCCTATTTGTTGCGCTGAGCCGGCAATGAGTCGGCACGAAAGCGCGGAGCTCGAGAGGCTGGCGCTGCGCCTCGAGGACGGCGACGCAGGCGCACGGCGCGTCGCCGTGATGGAGCTGGCGGAGCTGGCTTACGAGCGAGGGGCCGCGGCGCTGCTGCTTTCCGCGCTGCGGGACCCGGACTCCGCGGTTCGGGCGGAGGCCGCGAGGGCCATCGACGAGTTTCCGGCGGAGGAGTTGACCGAAGCGCTGATCGGCGTCCTCACGGGCGCCGACGACAACGTCAGAGGCGCCGCAGCGAGAGCGCTGGCCGACCTGAAGGACTCCGCTGCCGGCCCCGCGTTGCTCGCGGCGCTCGATGACGCGACGGACCCATTCGTCGTTGCGGCGATTCTGCGGGCGCTGCGAAACCTGCGTCACGAGCCGGCGCTGCAAGCCGGGCTGAAGCTGCTCGCTCACGAGCACCCGGCGGTCCGGCAGGAGGCCGTGGGCCTGCTCGGCTATCTCCGCCGGCCCGAGACGATGGGCGAGATTGCCCGCGTGGCGCTCTCGGACCTCGCGGCGGAGGTGCGGCGCCAGGCCGTCGCCGCACTGGTGAGCGGCGAGCCGCAGACCGTCGGTCCGAGCCTCGTGCGGGCGCTGGCCGATCCTGACTGGCAGGTCCGCGCGGAAGGCGCTTACGTGATCGGCAAGATCCGGATTCCCGGCAGTGTGGCCGCGCTGGTGACGGCGACCGGCGATTCCAGCTGGCAGGTCCGCCAGAAAGCCGTCGAGGCGCTCGGGCAACTCGGTGCCCGCGAGGCGCTGCCGGCGATCGGCCGTTGCGCGGCGGATGAGATCAGCAACCTGCGTAAGGCCGCCGTCACGGCTATCGGCGAGATCGGCGACCTGGAAGGGCGGCGGTATCTCGAGCCCGCATTGCACGACGCCGACCCCGACGTGCGCAAGATGGCGCGCTGGGCGCTCGGGCGTCTGGGATATCCATCGCTCGAATGCTCAACCCGATCAAGCGCCCTCTGATTGCGGCGGCGTGTGCGCTCCGCGTCACCGCCGCAGCGACCGGCACACAACGTTTGGTGATGTGCGCATAGTCATTCGGCATGTAACCGGAAAACGACCGCTTTCCCAGCAGACCGCCCCGGTCGGAACCTCGGCACAACCGAGTTCGTAACCGCTTCCCTGTTAGATTCTAGACTCTCCAGGTTAGGGGAAGGACCAATGAGATTGAATGTGTGGAAGACCCTGCAGGCGCTGGTCGCGGCGGCTGCATTAGGGGCCGCGCTTCCGGCGCCGGCCGCCGATCTCGATTACGGCCGGCCGGGCGAGCCGGTGCATCTCGTCGTCGGTTTCCAGCCCTACTATACCGAGGCATGGACGGGGGTGGTGGTCAACGGCCTGCAGCTCTGGAGGAAATATCTTCCCCCGGGCTCCACCGTCGAGTTCCAGGCGGGCCTGCAGGGGGCCGTCATCATCAATGCCTTGCTGGCCGGCAAGGAGAGCCTGGGTTATGTCGGCGATACGCCGGCCATCATCGGCGCCACCAAGCGCAGCGTCGCCGACCTCAGGATCGTGGCCAATATCGGGCTCGGCCAGGATCAATGCAACGTCTTCCTGGTCCGCAACGACGCGCCCCGATTCACCGATCAGAAGGCCGCCGTACGGTGGCTGAACGGCAAGGTCGTGGCGGTGCCCAAGGGAAGCTGCACCGACCGCTTCGCCCAAAGCGTCTTCCGGCAGGAGAATGTGCGGCCCAGCGACTACCTGAACCAGAGCATCGAGGTCATCACCAGCGGCTTCCGCGCCGGCAAGCTCGACGCGGCGGTGGTATGGGAGCCGACCGCCTCGAAGCTCATCGTCGACGGCCTGGCGCGCCGCGTCGCCGGCGGCACGCTGATCGGCGATCACGACGGCGCGTTCCTCGAGGTCCGGGCCGATCTGATCCGGCAGCGTCCCGACATCGTGAAAGACTGGCTGCAGGCGGAGCTCGACGCCGAGCTCTACCTGGCCGACCCGAAGAACGCCCGGAACGTCATTCGCTTCGCCAAGGAGCAGACCACCGGTTTCACGGAGCGGGAGCTGTGGGCTTCGCTCTATCATGCCTATCCCGCGGATGTCGGCGGCGTGCCGTCACGACTCTCCGTCCCCTTCGTGATCACCGATCAGACCCAGGCGCTGATCAAGGCGGACACGGCGTTCCTCTACTCGATCAAGAGCATCGATGTGCCGCAATTGCCCCGGGATGCCGTGGTCACGAGCTTCGCACAGGATCTGCTCGAGGAGCGCTCGCTCTCATCGCCGGTCGCCGAGGTCCAGACCCTCCCCGACAGCCAGGCGCATTGAGACGAGGTCCCGATGTCGTTCGGTCCCTTCCGATCCGAGGCGATTGCGCCGCGTGAGGCATCCGCGGACGGAAGGCCGGCCGATATCGCGCGGCGTCCCGACTCCAGCCGGGCAACGGGCGGCGCCCGCGACGCAGAGGAAAGCGGCGGCTTCTGCGGCGGCGCGCTGGCCTGGTACCGGCTGCTGCAATGGCTGGCCAGTCCCAAACCCTACCTGCTGCTGCTCGGTTATGCCCTGTTCCTGGGCTTCTGGTATCTGAGCGTGCAAGTCCTCAAGCTGCCGCGATTTTCCCAGATGCCGGGCCTCACCACGGTCGTCCATGAGTGGGTGAGCCGGAACCCGGATTTCGGCCTGTCGATCTATACGCCGGTCTATTATCAACACATCTTCGTGTCGCTGCGGCGGATTGCCATCGCCTTCGCGCTGGCCACCGCGCTCGGCGTGCCGACCGGGCTCCTGCTCGGCGCGTTCAAGACGTTCAGGGACTACGTCTTCCCGATCTTCGAGATGCTGCGGCCGATCCCGGTCCTGGCCTGGGTGCCGCTCGCCATCATCATGTTCAGCGGCTCGGAGGCTCCGGTCGTGTTCCTGACCACGCTCGCCTCGTTCTTCGCCACGGCGCTGAACACGATGCTGGGTGTCAGGGCCATCGCCCGCACCCACATCCTGGCCGCGACCTGCCTGGGCGCCGGCCGCTGGCAAGTCTTCTACCACGTCATCGTCCCCGGGGCCATGCCCTACATCTTCACCGGGTTGCAGATCTCGGTGGGCGTCGCCTGGTTTTCGCTGGTCGCCGCCGAGATGGTGTCCGGGCAGTTCGGCCTGGGGTATGTCATCAACACCGCCTACACCAACGTGGCCTATCCCGACATCATCATCGGCATGCTGACCCTGGGCGTGGTCGGTTACGCGACCTCGGCGCTGATCCGGGTCGTCGGCGATTGGCTGATGACATGGCACGTGCGCGAGCAGGCGCTGGGCGACCGATGACGGCGACGCGCATGCAGCCCAGGGGCGCCCTGCGGATCAGGGACGCGGTCAAGGTGTACGATCCCGGGGGGTCGAGGGTCGTCGCCGTCGACGGCTGCTCGCTCGACATCGCAGCCGGCGAGATCTGCATGATCGTCGGCCCGTCGGGTTGCGGCAAGACCACCCTGCTGAATGCCATCGCGGGGTTCCATGCCTTGGATTCCGGCACCATCCATCTCGACGACCAGCTGCTCTGCGGCCCCGGGCAGCCCCAGGCGAAGGCGGGACCGGACCGGATCGTCGTGTTCCAGAACGGCGCGCTGTTCCCGTGGAAGACCAATCTGGAGAACGTGGCCTTCGGCCCCATCGTACGAGGCCGGATGCGGCGCGCCGAGGCCCGCGAAAAGGCACGCGAGCTGATGGCGGAAGCCGGGCTCGGCGGATGCGAGCACAACTATCCGGGGGAGATTTCCTCCGGCGTGCGGCGGCGGGTCGAGATCGTGCGGGCGCTGATGAACGATCCGACCGTCCTGCTGCTGGACGAGCCCTACCGCGCGCTCGACTCGCTGACCAAATCGGTCATGCATGAGGCGCTGCTCGATATCTATTACCGCAAGCGGGTGACCATTTTCTTCATCACGCACGATCTCGAGGAGGCGATCTTCCTCGGCCACAAGGTAGTGATCATGACCTCGCGCCCATGCCGCCCGAAACAGGTCTTCACCGTCGAGATCCCCCATCCGCGCGACTACTCGGTCGTGACCTCCAGGCGGTTCCGCGACTGGGTCCGCCAGACCTCCGAGGCCGTGCACGAGGAGGCGCTCAAGGCATTCGAGCTCGGCGAGAAAGAGGCTGCGCAACGGGAAGGCGCGGCATGACCGCGATCGCCGATTCCGGCTCCTTTCGCCCCGGCGTCCTCGGGCGCGTTCTCGGCTTGGCCAACCCGGGCAGCCGCCGCGGCCTGATCGCCTGCGCACTCTTCACGATCGTCTGGCAGCTCGGCGCGACCAGCGGCCAATGGCTGGGCTTGAAGCTGCCGGTGTTGGGTAACATCCCCTCGCCGGTCTCGGTCGCCGAAGTCTGGATCGGGCTGATCCACGATCCGTCGTACTGGCAGAGCTGGTACTCGAGCGTGGTGCGCGTTTTCGAGGGCTTCCTCGCGGCCCTCGCCGTCGGCATGCCGTTCGGATTGCTGATGGCGATGAGCCCGACGGCGCGCGGCATATGCTTCCCGGTCTTCGAGTTGCTGCGCCCCATACCTCCGCTCGCCTGGGTCCCCGCGGCGATCATCTTCTGGCCGACACAGGAATTGTCCATCGCCTCGGTGATCTTCCTGGGCGCGTTCTATACCATCGTCATCAACGTCGTCGGCGGCGCCCGATCGATCGATGCGCGACTCGTCCAGGTCGCACAGTCGATGGGCGGCTCGCGCTGGAACATCTTCCGGCGCATCGTGCTGCCGGCGATCCTGCCCTCGCTCTTCGTCGGCATGGAAGTCGGCATCGGCATCACCTGGGAGGTCGTCGTGGCCGCCGAGATGATCTCCGGCGGGGGATCCGGCGGGGCGAGCGGCGGTCTGGGATTCTTCATCTGGAATTCCTATGTCGGCGGGTCCTATCCGCAGATCATCGTCGGCATGATCTCGATCGGCATCGCCGGCTCGCTGTCTTCGGGCCTCATCCGCCGACTGGAACCGCATGTCACTCCCTGGCTGGCCGCGCGGTAGAGGAGAATCCCGATGAGTGGCTCCCTCCAGGCCCGCGGCGTTGTCAAATCCTATGGCGCCGGCCGCTTCAGGAAGCGCGTGGTGGATGCCTGCTCCTTCACGGTGGAGGCGGACAGGTTCACCGTCATGATCGGCCCTTCGGGCGCGGGCAAGAGCACGCTCGTGCGCCTGCTCGCCGGGTTCGAGAAGCCGAGCAGCGGCGAGATCCTGATCGACGGCAAGCCGGTGCGCGGGGCCGGGCCGGACCGCCTGGTCGTCTTTCAGGAGACGGCGCTGTTTCCCTGGATGACCACGCTGGACAACACGCTTTACGGCCCCAAGGCGCGCGGCGTGGCGAAGTCGGAGGCGGACCATCGTGCCCGGGCGCTGCTCGAGCGCGTGGGGCTGGGCGCCTTCCGCGACAAATATCCGACACAGCTCTCGGGCGGGATGCAGCGGCGCGCCGAGCTGGCGCGCGCGCTGATCAACGACCCGGCCGTCATCATCCTGGACGAGCCGTTCCGTGGCCTCGACGCCATGACCCGCAAGCTGATGCTGGAATACTACGGCAGCCTCTACGAGCGCGCGCGGCGGACCAGCCTCTTCGTGACCACGGATATCGACGAAGCGATCTTCCTGGCGGACCGCCTGCTCATCATGAGCAACCTGCCGACGCGCGTGAGCGCGGTGATCGATGTCGATCTGCCCCGGCCCCGGCGTCTGGCCGATATCGTGGGCGACGACCGCGCAAACGACATCAAGGCGCAAGCCCTGGCGATCCTCCACCAGGAAGCCCTGAAATCCTTCGCCTCGGGCAGCCGCGCCGCGGCGGATTTCATCGACGCCTATGCCCGGCGCAGCCGGGAAGGCGCCGCGGCATGACCTGCGCGGCACACGACGTGGCGCGCCAGATACGGGAGCAATCATGACCCTCGACTTTCATTGGTTTCTGCCGACCTATGGCGACAGCCGTTACATCGTCGGCGGCGGTCATGGCCTGCCGCCGGGCGCGGCCGGGGGCGTGAGGCCGCCGACACTGGCCTATCTCGGCCAGATCGCACGCAGCGCGGAGCAGTTGGGTTTCGTCGGCGCGCTCACGCCGACAGGCGCCTGGTGCGAGGATGCCTGGCTGGCGACGGCGATGCTCGCCGAGGTCACGGAGAGCCTCAAATTCCTCGTGGCCTTTCGTCCCGGCCTGCTCTCGCCGACGCTTGCCGCACAGATGGCATCGACCTATCAAAACCATTCGAAGGGACGTCTGCTCCTCAACGTGGTGGTCGGCGGCGAGGCGCATGAGCAGCGGGCCTACGGCGATTTCCTGTCGAAGGACGAACGCTACGCGCGAGCCGACGAATTCCTGGACATCGTCCGGCAACTGTGGCGCGGCGGGCCAGTCGATTTCACCGGCAAGCACTATCGCATCGAGGGCGCGACCCTGCCCCGTCAGCCGGTCACGAGACCGGCGCTCTATTTCGGCGGCTCGTCCGCCGCGGCCGGACCCGTCGCCGCCCGGCACACGGATGTCTATCTGACCTGGGGCGAGCCGCCGGCCGATGTCGGGGCGAAGATCGCCTGGATCAGGAAACTGGCCGAGGCGCAGGGCCGCGAGGTCCGGTTCGGCATTCGCCTGCACGTCATCACCCGCGACACGGCGGAGGCCGCCTGGGCGGAGGCGAGCCGCCTGCTGAACGCCATAGATCCCGAGACGGTGGCGAGGATGCAGGCGGGACTGGCCCGCAGCGAATCCGTCGGCCAGGCGCGCATGGTGGCGCTGCACCGGGGCGCCCGCAACAATCTGGAAGTCTCTCCCAACCTCTGGGCCGGCTTCGGCCTCGTGCGCGGCGGCGCCGGGACCGCGCTGGTGGGCAGCCACACGGAGGTGGCCGAGCGCATCAGGGAATACGCAGCGCTGGGCATCGGCGAATTCGTGCTTTCGGGCGTGCCGCACCTGGAAGAGGCGTATTGGTTCGCCGAGGGCGTGCTGCCGTTGCTGCAGCAGGCCGGGCTTTGGCGTCACCCCCGGAGCGAGACGGCCGGCACGGTGGTCCGGACCGGCGATATCCCCTTCCTGCCGGCCTCGGAGCAGAAGCGCGCGAGCGCCAGCTGACGCCAAGGGCGAGCTTCGCGCTTACGACACTTACAGATCGCGCTCGAGCGCCCGATCGACGGCGGCGCTGGCCGTCCTGCCCTCGAGATAGAAGCGCAGCCACGCGGGCCAGTCGACATCCTCGAGGGAGAGACGATCCAGCGCCTCCCGGAAGTCGCGCCGCAAGATGTCCAGCACGTCGCGCTGCCACTCGGACCAGGCTTGCGCGGCAGCAGGGAGGCCCGAAGGTAGCGGCGCGGTCGCCATCGTGCAGCTTGCTTTCATGATGTCGGATCCAAACATGGTGGGCGGCCGGGAGAGGAATGACGGCAAAATCGAACGAGGGGGTAAGCTCAATCGCCGCCGATCATTCCGGCCCGACGCCCACGCATACGATACCGCGGCCGGTCCGGGCCGCAAGCAACAGTTTTTCATGTGTGAATAGACATCGGACATGTCGCGTCACCGCTCCAATACGCAGCCGAAACCGATTTCTAACCGGCACTGGTCTACAGTCGCAAACACAACGATCGGGACCCTGAATGAGGTCGCCGGCATCCGCCACTCGAGTCAGGCAGGCACACATGAACACTCCGGCGACGACGGTCTCCAGCCAACACCCGGCGGCGCAGCCCTCCGGCTGGCGCGAGCTCTGGCAGAAGGAGGATTGGTGGGCGGTCTGGCTGGGGCTCGGCATCGTGCTCGTCGCATACGGCCTGTTCGCGCGCGGGCACAGCCTGGAGTGGATCGCCGTCAGTCCGGCGAAGTGGTCGA
>JASHVV010000225.1 GCA_030044385.1 Gammaproteobacteria bacterium | reverse complement strand
CGCCGCGCGCCGCGCCGCCGCCCGCCGCCGCCCCACGCGGCAACGGCACGCTCGGCGCCGCCGACGCCGGTGATTCCGACTGGCAGGAGTTCTAACGTCGTGTCGACACTCAAACCAACATGCGGAGCGCCGTGATGGCCCGGATACTTGCAGTAGATGACTCGGCGGCGATGCGCCAGATGGTCGGCATCACCCTGACGGGCGCGGGTCACGACGTGCAGCAGGCCGCCGACGGCGCCGAAGCGCTCGAGATCGCGGAACGGCACAAGTTCGATCTCGTGATCACCGACGTCAACATGCCGAAGATGGACGGCATCACGCTGGTGCGCGAGCTGCGCAGCCGCGCGAGCTACCGTTACGTGCCGCTGCTCGTGCTTACCACCGAGGCGACCCTCGAGCGCAAGCAGCAGGGCAAGGCCGCGGGCGCCACCGGCTGGCTGGTCAAGCCCTTCAATCCCGAGCGGCTGCTCGCGACCATCGCGAAAGTGCTCGGCTGATTTTCCGATTCAAGATTGTTCAATTCACTATGGCGACAATGAGGAACGCACCATGAAGTCCCCGAAGCGAGTCTTTGCCCTGGCCATCCTGTCGGCCGCCTGCGCGGTGGGCCTCCAGGCCCACGCGGATCAATGCAGGCTGCCGCCGGCGCCGAGCAAGATTCCCGACGGCAGCTCGGCCAGCCAACAGGAGATGATCACGGCCATGGAAACCATCAAGCAGTACAACAACGACGTGCAGACGTACCTGAAGTGCCTGGACTTCGAGGCACGGCAGAATCAGCTGAGCCCCGGCGACCAGACCAGCCTGCACAACGCGGCGGTCGATCAGCTCACGAAGGTCGCCGACGAGTTCAACGAGCAGGTGCGCACCTTCAAGTCGAAGCACGGCTGAGGGACGGATGTCGCTGCCGGCACGGGGCTCGCGCCCGGCGAGTCCCGTCAGTTCCGAGTACGATCTGGCGTGCGCGGCGGCCACCGCCGCGGCGCTGATCGAGCTCGCTCTCAGCGAGTCGCAGCGGCCGGTGACGGAGCTCGGCGAGGCGCTGTCGCGCATCAGCGCGGCGGTGTCGGCCGGCTCGCCGCCGGACGCGCGTGACTTCGAGACGTGCGTGGAATGCCTGCAGTTTCACGACCGGATGACGCAGCAGCTCTCGCAGGTGCGCGATCTGCTCGCCGCCGTGGCCGCCACCGGCGCCGTCGACAAGGCGCCCGGCGGGCGGCAGAGCTGGCCGGTGTTGATGGAGAATCTGCGCGCGCGCTTCACCTCGGAGTCGCACCGCATCCTCTTCAACCTGCTGATGCCGGACTCGGACGGCCACACCCACACCCCTTCCCTGCATGCCAGCGAAGGCAGCGTGGAGCTGTTCTGACCAGCCCGCTGCAAGCCGCCGCCGGCCGCGACACCAACGCCCTGCGCCTGCGGGAGTTCGCCTTCGGCGACGAAGACTTCCAGGCGCTGCGGGTGCTGGTCAAATCGCTCACCGGCATCCATCTGTCGGACCAGAAGCGGGAGCTCGTATACGGGCGGCTCACGCGCCGTCTGCGGGTGCTGCAGCTGCGCACCTTCGCGGAGTACCGCGAGCGGCTGAAGGGCGACGGCCGGGAAGTCGCCGAGCTCTGCAACGCGATCACGACCAACCTCACCTCCTTCTTCCGCGAGCCGCATCACTTCCAGTACCTGCGCGACCACGTGCTCGGGCCCCTGGCGGCCGGCCGCGGCGAGCATCGGCTTCGAATCTGGTCCGCGGGCTGCTCGACCGGCGAGGAGCCCTACTCCATCGCGATGACCGTGCTCGAGACGCTGCCGGATCCCGGCCGCTGGGACGTGCGCATCCTCGCCACCGATCTGGACTCGGAGGTCCTGCAGCGCGCGCGCCGCGGAATCTATGCCGCGGAGCGCATGGGAAATCTCTCCCCCGAGCGCCTGCAGCGGTTCTTCACCGAGCGGCAGGAGGCGGGGGGCCTCAGCCGGCAGATCAAGCCGGAAGTCGCCGAGCTCGTCACGTTCAAGCAGCTCAATCTCATCCACTCGCTGCCGATGAGAGGTCCGTTGGACGCCGTATTCTGCCGGAACGTCGTGATTTACTTCGACAAGGACACCCAGCGGGAGCTCTTCGCGCGCATCGCCCGGGTGCAACGTCCCGGGGACCTGCTCTTCCTCGGTCATTCCGAGAGCCTCTTCAAAGTCTGCGACAGCTATGCCCTCATCGGCAAAACCATTCACAGGCGCGTCTGACACCGGGCCGGCTGCGCTGCCCGGCTTCGAGAGCTTCCAGCGCTTCTGGGATCGCGAGAACGACTGCTGGACGGTGAAGATCCTTCCGGGCGAGTACTACGTCAGCCGCAGCGATGAGGCGATCTCCACGGTTCTGGGCTCGTGCGTATCGGCATGCGTGCGCGATCCCGTGCGCGGCGTCGGCGGCATGAATCACTTCATGCTCCCCGAGGACGCGACCTTGGGCCCGAACGACTGGCTCGACCCGGCGGTCGGCCTCGCGACCCGCTACGGCTCCTACGCCATGGAGAGCCTGATCAACGACCTGCTGAAGCTCGGCGCCGTGCGCGAGCGCCTGGAGATCAAGCTCTTCGGCGGCGGACGGATCCTCGCCGCCATGACGGACGTCGGCGGGCGCAACATCCGCTTCATCCGCGACTACATGACCCTCGAGGGTTACCGCGTCGCGGCCGAGGACCTCGGCGGCACCCAGCCGCGCAAGGTCGTCTACTTTCCGACGAGCGGGCGCGCCCGGCTGCGCAAGCTCCGTCCGGTCGAGAACCGGATCATCAGCCATCACGAGCAGCTCTATCTCGCCAGCCTCGGCAAGCAGGCTGCCGGCGGCGACGTCGAGCTATTCGAGTGAGAGACACGAGCATGAATCCCACCGCGCAACCGAAGTCCGCGCCCGCCCCGAGGCGGCCGATCCGCGTGCTCATCGTGGACGACTCCGCGCTGGTGCGCAGCCTCCTCACCGACATCCTCAACGCCGCCCCCGGCATCGAGGTCGTCGGCGTCGCGGCCGACGCCCACGCCGCGCGCGAGAAGATCAAGCAGCTCAACCCCGACGTGCTGACGCTGGATGTCGAGATGCCGAAGATGGACGGCATCACCTTCCTGCGCAACCTGATGCGGCTGCGGCCGATGCCGGTGGTGATGGTCTCCTCGCTGACCGAGCGGGGCGCCGACGTGACGCTCGATGCGCTGGCGCTCGGCGCGGTGGATTATCTCTCCAAGCCCAAGATCGACCTCGTCGCGACGCTGAAGGACTACGCCGAGGAGCTCACCGAGAAGATCCGGATCGCTTCCCGCGCCAGCGTGCGGGCGCTCGACCCCCGACACGCGCGGTCGCCGGGGACAGTGGGACCGGCCCACACCGCCGATGCGGTGCTGCCCAAGGCGCCGCCGCGCAGCCGGCCGCTGCGCACGACGGACCGCGTCATCGCGATCGGGGCCTCCACCGGGGGCACCGAGGCGATCAAGGAAGTGCTGCTGCGGCTGCCCCCGGATTGTCCCGGCGTCGTCATCGCCCAGCACATCCCCAAGGCGTTCAGCGCGCCTTTCGCGCGCCGCATGAACGATTGCTGTCCGATGTCGGTTTGTGAGGCGCAGGACGGGCAGCATGTGCTGCCGGGCCATGCCTATATCGCTCCCGGCGATCGACACCTCATGCTGGTGCGCGACGGCACCCGGTACGTCTGCCGCCTGGACGACGGCGTGCCGGTCAATCGCCACAAGCCCTCGGTCGATGTGCTGTTCCGCTCGGTGGCGCAGAACGCCGGCCGCAATTCGATCGGAGTGCTGCTCACCGGGATGGGCAAGGACGGCGCACGCGGCCTCAAGGAAATGCGGGACAGCGGCAGCCGCACCGTAGCGCAGGACGAGGCGACCAGCGTCGTCTGGGGCATGCCCGGGGAAGCTGTGGCGCTCGGGGCCGCCGAGCACGTCGTGGCGCTCGAGAGCGTCGCGGGCAAGATTCTCTCGCTGGCGGAGGCGATGGACATCACACGGGAGTCGAAGGCGCTCGGCGATGCCGACGATCCGTGAACCAATTTGACGACTTGGGTCTCAATTTCAGCCAGGATGCGCCGATAAGGCGGAAGGAGGGCGTGGTGATGAAGAGCTCCGTGGCAGAGAATCCCCAGGCGGTCGGCGACCCGGAGGCGTTCGCCTTCGTGCAGGCGCTCGCGGCCGAGCTGTCGACAGGCAAGGTGGATCTGCCCAGCTTTCCCGACATCGCCCTGCGCGTGCGCCAGGTGCTCGCCGACGAGGAAGTGTCGCAGGAGAAAGTGGTGCGCGTGGTGGGCTCGGAGCCGGCCCTGGCGGCCCGCCTCATGCAGATTGCCAACTCCGCGGCCATCAACTTCACCGGCAAGCCGATCACGGAGCTGCGCACGGCCATCGCGCGCATGGGCTTCAACATGGTGCGCAGCGCGGCCATCGCGTTCGCCATGTCGCAGTTGAAGAAGGTGGACTCGCTGAAGGGCCTCGAGCAGCCGCTCGACGATCTCTGGCACCGCAGCGCGGCGGTGGCGGCGATGTCGCACGCCGTGGCGCGCCGTTTCACCCGCGTGAATCCCGATACCGCTCTGCTCACCGGCCTGTTGCACGGCATCGGCAAGCTCTACATCCTCACGCGCTCGACCAGGCATCCGGCGCTTTTTGCGAATGAGGCGGCCTACAACACCATCGTGCGGGACTGGCACGCGCCGGTCGCCAAGGCGTTGCTCGAGAACTGGGACATGGCCGAGGAGATCATCGCGGCCGTCAGCGACTACGAGGACCTCAGCCGCGAGCATGACGGCGCCCCGGACCTCACGGATACGTTGACCGTCGGGCACCTGCTCACCTCTTTCAAGGAGCATCCGGAGACCCTGGAGCTCAACATGCACGACGTCGCCGCATGCAAGCGGATGAAGATCGACCGCGCGAGCTACGAAAAGCTGATCGACGAGTCGGAGAGCGAGATCGAGGCCCTGCGGCACGCGCTCGGCGTGTGACTGCGCAATCGACCACCCGAAAGCCGCCATGCACGCCCAACCTTCTCCCACCTCTTCCGGCGACCACGTTGGCCAGGACGGCGCCGAGCGCGACGTCGCATTCACCTTCGTACAGGCGCTGGCCACCGAGCTGTCGGGCGGCAAGGTCGAGCTGCCCGGATTCCCCCACATCGTCATGCGCGTGCAGCGTGTACTGAGCGATGAGAAGGCCGATGCCGCCAAGGTGGTACGCGTCATCGGCAGCGAGCCGGTGCTCGCCACCCAGCTCATACGCATGGCCAACTCCGCCGCCCTGAACCCCTCGGGGGCTCCGGTCGCCGACCTGCGCGCGGCCGTGACGCGGGTGGGGGTCGACACGGTGCGCACGGCGACGATTGCATTCGCGATGCGCCAGCTGCGCGAGGCGGCGACGTTGCGCGGCCTCGAGATGCAGCTCGGCGTGCTCTGGCGGCGCAGCGTCCAGGTAGCGAGCCTGTGCTTCACCGTCGCGCGCCGGCTGACGAGCGTCAATGCCGACACCGCGCTCCTCGCCGGTCTGCTGCAGGGTATCGGCCGCCTTTACATCCTGACACGCGCCAGTCGCCACCGGTCGCTTTTCTGCGATGCGGCCGCGTATCACGCCATCGAGCAGGACTGGCATCTCAGCATCGCCGCCGCGCTGCTCGAGAACTGGGGAATCGCGGACGAGATCGTGCAGGCGGTGCATGAGTCCGAGAACCTGGAGCGGGAGTCGCGCGGTGCGCCCGGACTCGCGGACGTGCTGGTGGTCGGCACCCTGCTGTCGGAAGTCAACGCGGACACGGGCGCCCTCGCCGCCCAGGTCCAGTGCGCGAAGCCGCTGCAGCGTCTGCGGCTCGATCAGCTCGCCTGCGAGCGGTTTCTGGCTGAATCGGCCCAGGAAGTGGCCGCGCTGCGGGACGCACTCGGCTAGACGGATTCTCGCGGCCGCTCGCAGGATTCGTGACGGGCGTCAAGGGGACGTGGGGGCGCCCGTGATGGCGTTCGCGCCCGTCGCCGGGCCGCGGCTTGACAATAAGCCGGGTGAGCGCCCCCTCCCGAGTCAAGCTGCGCCCAC
>JASHVV010000224.1 GCA_030044385.1 Gammaproteobacteria bacterium | reverse complement strand
CTCGGCATCGACATCGGCACCTCGAGTGTCAAGGCAGTTCTCCTGACGGAGCAAGGGGCGGTCGCGGCCTCCGCCTCCGCCCCGCTCGAGGTCAGCCGGCCCGCCCCCGGATTCTCCGAGCAGTCCCCCGAAGCCTGGTGGCAGGCCACGGCGCGGGCCGTGAATGCCCTCCCGAGCGGCGCCCGCGCCCACGTGCGCGCCGTGGGTCTCTCGGGCCAGATGCACGGCGCGACGCTGCTCGACTCCCAGAACCGCCCGTTGCGGCCGGCCATTCTGTGGAACGACGGCCGCTCCGCCGAGGAGTGCCTGGAGCTCGAGCGCCGCGAGCCCGCCTCCCGCGCCATCACCGGCAATATCATGATGCCGGGGTTCACCGCCCCGAAGCTGCTCTGGGTCGCCCGCCACGAGCCGGATATCTTCCACCGCACCGCCTGCGTCCTGCTGCCCAAGGACTACGTGCGCCTGCGCCTGACGGGTGAGAAAGTCAGCGAGATGTCCGATGCCGCCGGCACCGGCTGGCTGGATGTCGGCCGGCGCGAATGGTCCGATGCCATGCTCGCGGCGACGGACCTCAGCCGTGCGCAGATGCCTCGGCTCGTCGAGGGCTCCAGTCCTTCCGGCACTCTCACCGCCGATGCCGCCGCCGCGCTGGGTATTCCCCGCGTCGTGGTCGCGGGCGGCGGCGGCGATAACGCCGCGAGCGCTGTCGGCCTGGGTGTCGTGCGCCCGGGGCAGGCTTTTCTGTCACTCGGAACATCCGGCGTGCTCTTCGTCGTGACGGATCGCTTCCGTCCGAATCCGGAGCGTGCGGCACACGCCTTCTGTCACTGCCTGCCCGGCCGTTGGCACCAGATGTCAGTCATGCTCAGCGCCGCCAGCACGCTCGACTGGGTAGCGCAGCTCGTCGGCGTCGCCGACCTGCCCGAGCTCGTCGCCCGTGCCGAAGCTCAGGGCTTGAGCCGCCATTCGACGCTCTTCCTGCCGTACCTCACCGGGGAGCGCACGCCGCACAACGATCCCGGCGCCCGGGGTGTCTTCTTCGGCCTGCGGCCGGACACGACCGCGGCGGAGCTCGCCGGCGCGGTGCTCGAGGGAGTTGCATTCGCGTTCGCCGACGGCCTCGATGTCCTCACGGAAAAGAGCGACCAGCCGGGGCAGCAGGTGAACGAGATCAGTGTCACCGGCGGCGGGGCGCGGCTGCCGTACTGGGGTCGATTGATCGCCGCGACTCTGCGCCGGCCGCTGACCTACCGGGCCGGCGGCGAAGTCGGGGCGGCATTGGGGGCCGCGCGGCTCGCGCGCCTGGCGGCGGGCGAAGGCACGGAAGAGGAAGTCTGCACGGCGCCGCCCGTCGAGCGCGTGGTCCAGCCGGACACCGCGCTCGCGGCGCTCCTCGCCAGCCGCCGCCGCACGTTCCAGCGCCTTTATCGGGATCTCAAAAATACGTTCGTGGAGTTTTCGTCATGAGTTTGTTTTCCAGCATCGAGCCGGTCCGCTACGAGGGTCCGGAGACGGCGAGCGAGCTCGCCTACCGGGTCTACGACAAGGACCGCAAGGTCCTCGGCAAGCGCATGGAAGAGTGGCTGCGGTGCGCGGTCTGCTACTGGCACTCCTTCAACTGGCCCGGCCAGGACATCTTCGGCGGCGGCACCCTGCCCCGTCCGTGGCTCGCGCCGACGATCACCCAGGAGATGGCGGACGAGAAGCTGGAGGCGGCCTTCGACTTCTTCAGCCGCCTGGGCCTGCCCTACTTCACCTTCCACGACGTCGATGCGATGGCGACGGCGGCGACGGTGAAGGAGCACGACCGCAACCTCAAGACCATCGTGGAGCGGATGCAGCGGAAGATGTCCGCCACCGGCGCGAAGCTCCTCTGGGGCACCGCCAATCTCTTCAGCCATCCGCGCTACGCCGGCGGCGCCGCCACCAGCCCCGACCCCGAGGTCTACGCCTGGGCGGCCGTGCAGGTGCGCGCCTGCCTCGAGGCCACTCATCGCCTCGGCGGCGAGAACTATGTGCTCTGGGGCGGCCGCGAGGGCTATGACTCCCTGCTCAACACCGACCTGAAGCGCGAGCTCGATCACTATGGCCGCTTCCTCTCCATGGTCGTCGAGCACAAGCACCGCATCGGCTTCAAGGGCGCGATCCTGGTCGAGCCCAAGCCCTTCGAGCCCACCAAGCACCAGTACGACCGCGACGTCGCCACCGTCTTCGCCTTCCTGCAGAAGTACGGCCTGACGAAGGAGGTACGCGTCAACATCGAGGTCAACCACGCGACTCTGGCGGGCCTTTCCTTCGAGCACGAGGTCACCGCGGCGCGGGCCTACGGCATCTTCGGCTCCATCGACATCAACCGCGGCGACCCGCAGAACGGCTGGGACACCGACCAGTTTCCGAACAACGCTCAGGACCTGGTGCCGGCCTTCATCCAGCTCATCGAGGAGAAGGGCTTCACCACCGGCGGCTTCAACTTCGACGCCAAGCTGCGCCGCCAGTCGGTCGATCCGATCGACCTCTACACCGCGCACATCGGCGGAGTCGACACGCTGGCGCGCGGCCTGCTCGCCGCCGCCGACGTCGTGACGGAGCGCAAGCTGGAGCGCCTGAAGCAGGAGCGCTATCAGCGTTGGGACAGTGACCTCGGGGCCCGCATCGAGAGCGGCGCGATCGATCTCGCGACCCTCGCCGACCTGGCGGGCGAGAAGAATCTCACCCCGGCGCCGAAGTCGGGCCGCCAGGAGCTGGCGGAGAGTATCATCGCGCGAAACTGCAAGTACTAGAGGCAGCCCGCAAGACCGTGCCAGTCGAACCCGTCCGCAAGATCGCCATCGCAGGGGGAGGGACGGCGGGCTGGATCACCGCGGCGACTCTCGCCCATTTCCTGAAGGGCCTGGACTGCCGCATCCGGCTGATCGAGTCCGCGGAGATCGGCACCATCGGGGTGGGCGAGGCGACGATCCCGCCGATCGTCGAGCACCTGGCCTCGCTCGGCATCGACGAGAACGACGTCATCCGCAAGACGCAGGCGACCTTCAAGCTCGGGATCGAGTTCAAGGACTGGACTCGCCCCGGGCATACCTACATGCATCCGTTCGGCCGCATCGCCGGCCACCGCAACGGAGTCGATTTCAGCGCCTACTGGCTCAAGTGCCGCGAGGCCGGCACGGCGGCGCCGCTCGAGGAGCATTCGGTGACCGCGGCCGCGGCGCGCCGGGTTGGCTTCATGCGTCCCGTGAAGCTCGCCAACTCGCCGCTGCAGAACATCACGTACGCCCTGCACCTCGACGCCAGCCTGCTCGCCGCGTATCTGCGCACCTATGCGGAAGCCCGCGGGGTGGTGCGTACCGAAGGCAAAGTGCGCAACGTTAGCCTGCGGTCCGAGGATGGCTTCATCGAATCGATCACGCTCGAGAGCGGCGAGCGCATCGAGGCGGACCTCTACATCGACTGCACGGGCTTTCGCGGCCTGCTCATCGAGGGCGCGCTGAAGACCGGGTACGAGGACTGGACGCAGTGGCTGCCTTGCGATCGGGCGATGGCCGTTGCCTGCGAGAGGCGCGGCCCGCTCTCCTCGCATACGCTGACTCAGGCGCGCGAGGTCGGCTGGCAGTGGCGCATCCCGCTGCAGCATCGGGTGGGCAATGGCTATGTCTACAGCAGCCAGTTCGTCAAGGACGAGGAGGCACGGGACATTCTCCTCTCCGGCATCGAAGGCCCGGCGCAGCGCGATCCCCTGGCGCTGCGGTTCACGACCGGCCGGCGGCGCCTCAGCTGGAACAAGAACTGTGTCGCCATCGGCCTCTCGGCGGGGTTCCTCGAGCCGCTCGAGTCGACCGGCATCCACATGATCCAGCGCGCCGCCGTGCTGTTGCTGTGGCTGTTTCCGGACCGCCGCTTCCGGCAGGCGGATATCGACCGCTACAACCGCCAGATGGCGTTCGAGTCCGAGCGTGTCCGCGACTTCCTCGTGGTCCACTACAGCCAGACGCGGCGCGAGGGGGAGTTCTGGCGCTACTGCCGCGAGATGCAGCTCCCCGACAGCCTGCAGGAGCGCCTCGAGCTGTTCCGCAATTACGGCCGCGTCATCCACGAGAACAACGAGCTCTTCACCGAGCACAGCTGGTTCCACATTCTCACCGGGCAGGACGTCCGGCCCGAAGGCTACGATCCGCGCGCCGACGATACGCCGGCGCCGCAAGCGCAGCAGATGCTCGATCACACCCGGGCGGTCGTCGCCCGCTGCGCCGCCGCCATGCCCTCGCACGAGGACTTCATCGCGCAGAATTGCGCGGCGACGGGCTGAGCGGAGCGCGCCCCTCAGCCGGTGAGGGGCGGCGTCAGCCCGGCCTCCAGGGTCGGCGGGATCTGCGCCCTCGCGATCTCGAAGCGCAGCTCATGACGCCCGTAGTCGATGCTGACGCGCTGGAAGCGCCGCAGGCAGTCCATGCCGAAGAGCAGCGCCGGCTGCCGGCTCAGGCCCCACTCGTCGAACACCTCCAACCCCGCGACGACCAGCGTGGTGTGGGTCAGGCCGAGCTGGTCGACCTCGATGTCATCGACATTGATGACGGCGCCGAACGTGCTCCCGCCCGTCACCCCGTAGAGTCCTTCCTGCCCGAGCGTCCACATCCGCGTCGGAGCGCGCCGCCGCAGCTCCTCGTAGAGCGCCGGGTTGCTCACGGAGACCTCCGCGCCGCTGTCGATGAAGGCCGACGCACGCACGCCGTTGACCCGGCAGTCGCTCGCCCGCAGCCGTCCGGAAGGGCCAAGCGTGCGGACGACGGCCTCATCTCTGGGAGACCAGAGGGAGGAGAAGAACCCCTGCGGTTGGGTGACGGTCAACGTGCGCGCGCGAAAGTCGAAAATCACGCGGTGCCGATCGAGGACGTCGAGGCCGAGATAGCCGTCAACGTGCAGCATGGCCCTGGGCAACACCGGCACCTCCATCTGCGGACAGACGAGACTTCCCATTCGCAGCCTGTCGATCCTGACGAGCTCCGACGGCTGGCCGCGGATGATGCCCTCGACCATCACCTTGCGGCCCCGCGGCAGATCGAGCCGCGCGGCAATCTCCTCGGCGATCAGCGTCCGCTCGGCACCGGTGTCGACCAGGAAGTGATACGGCCCGCGGCCGTTGATGAAGACGTCCGTCGTCAGTCGGTCATCGGCAAATCCCGCGGGTCGCACCGCGCCGGAGCCGGTGTTGGTCGCCGTGCCCTTTGCCGCGGCGCTCGCGACGTCTTTGGAGTCGAGTTGCGGCGGGCCCTCGACCGCGCCCCGAACCACCGCCCGAGAAAACGCGGGTGCAGCGACGGCCACCGGGAGCAGAAGGCTCCGGGCCAAGAAGCGTCGCCGTGAGCAGGGCGCGCGCATGCCTCAGCATGCGCCGCCGCCGGCCGGTTGTCAGGGGCCAGAAGTTGGCCGGGCCGTGGTGCCAAAGGTGGAGGCAGACGCCGGCCTCAGCCGCTCAGACGCCCCTCAGCATGTGCAGCACGCGCGCGCGGATGCGCGCGTAGTTCTCCGGCTTCAGCGGCCCGAGGAGTCCGTGCTGCTCCGGCGGCAGGTGCGCGAGCGGATGGCCGCTCGTGCGGAATACGTAATGATCGAAGAAGGCCTTCCAGGCCTGGCGCTCCGCGAGCGGACGCTCCGCGATGGCGATCATCGCGAGCAGCATGCTGGTGTAGGGCGCGTCGGGACCGGCGCTGAAGGCGTCCCACCAGTAGTTGACGAGGCCGTTGAGCGGCGCCAGCGACTCCACCTTGTGCCACCAGAGCTTCGGCAGATAGAGCGCATCGCCGGGCTGCAGCTCCACCCGCAGCGCCTGGCCGCGGATCGCCTCGAAGAGCGGGAAGTCGCCCTCCTCCGGGCCGTCCGCGGAGGCGGCGAGGCTGACCGGAGCGCCCGCCATGGTGTTGTCGATCGGGCCGACGTAGAGCCTGCCGATCAGATCCGGCGCGAACAGCGTGAACCGCCGCCGGCCGGCGATCACGCACGCGATGTTGTCGAAGGTGTCGTGATGGCAGGAGACGTTCGAGCGCGTGCCGAGCCAGATGCGCGGACCCACTCCCGGCGCGAGGAGGGGCATCGGATTGGCGGCCGCGAAGCCCGGCAGCGCCTCGCCCGTCGGCACCGAGCCGACGTAAACCGACGGCGCATCGGAGCGCTCCAGCGCTTCCTCCATGAGCTGCAGCGCATCGGGCAGCTTCATCATGCGCCGCTCGAAGTTGAATCCCTTGAGCTCGCGCCCGTAATAGTACTTGCCCGCGATCGCCGGGCTGCCGAGATAGGCCTCCACGCGCGTGCCGGCATCGAACGCGGACAGATAATCCTGCAGGCGCGGCGGCGCGGCGAGCGCCGCCTGCACCACCGGCCAGTCGGCCACCAGGCCGCGCAGGACCACGGGCTGACAGCCCTCGACGACCTCGCGCTGGAACCGCTCGCGGCTCAGATCCCGGCCGGCGATCTCTTTGGGCGAGAGAGTCATCGGGTCACCGCGGAGACCGCCGGCGGGAACGGGGTCAACCGAGAGCCGCCGGGCGAATCCCCGGCAAATCCTCGGTCGTCTTCAATATGCGGCCGTTCTTCTTGCGTGCGAGCACGGGAAACTGCTTGAGCGAGGCGATCATGTAGTGGATGAGGCGCATGTAGCCGCGCCGGAAGAGCTCCACCACCACCGCATCGGGTAGCCGGCTCAGGGTCTCCTGGTTGACGGTGTAGAGCCCGGTGCAGTTGATGATCTTGCCGTCATCGAATTCCGCCTCCATGTCGACCGGCTCGATCAGCTTCAGCTCGAGCAGGCGCGCGACGAAATGCTTGCTCACCTGGATGCCGGGCTCCAGGTCCTGGAAGGCCCAGATGATGCGCTGCAGGTAACGCGAGGGCTGGCCATACTCCGTGAAGAGCGTCTGGCCCTCCTCGACACCGACACGCGGGTGGTCGAGGTCGATGGCAACCTCGCGCCCGTGGGCGTAGAACGGCACGCGCTGCAGGCCGAGAGGCCGGTAGAACTGCAGGTCCCGCCACTCCTCGAGGAACAGGTTCTCGTTCTCCTCGAACCCCAGCATGGCCCCGCAGTAGAACTCGCCCGTGTTCCGGTCCTTCGAGAAGAGGATCGGGTAGTGCACCACGAGCTGCGGGAACTCGTTGACGATCACGTGCGTGAAGTGCTGATTGTCCCCATAGGCCGCCGACGCGCGCGCGTCGATCTTGAGCGACCTGTGGGCCTCTTTGTTCAATGGAACGATGCGGGTCATCGGCAAAAACCACCCTCAGACGGGCTGCAATCCGTACTCGTAGATCTTGTTCAGCAGCTCGCGGTTCTTCGGCAGCCGCGAGCGCAACTCGCCCGTGATCCGCTCATTCTCCCTGAGAAGCCGCGAGGCGGCCAGTGCGGTATCGACCGTCTCCTCGGGCGCGACCTCGGTCTCGAAGCCCATCCCGTAGAGCACGTACTGGTAGCTCGCCGCGGGGAAGACCTCCTCCAGGCGGTCGAGCTCGTCGAAGAACCACGGCGACTGGTACTTCCACAGGGTGAGCAGGTCCCGCAGCCGCTCCGGCACGCCTGCCGGATCGACATTGTCGCGCCAGAAAGCCGTATCGGTGCGCTTGGTGAGCACGTAGTGGAGCTTCAGGAAATCGGCGATCCGCCCGAAGCGGTACATCGTCACCTCGTTGAAGCGACGCCCGACGATATCCATGACCTCCCGGCAGGCCGGCAATTGCTCGGCGATCAGCTTCGCCGACAGCTCGACCAGCACGATCGCCGAGGACTCCAGCGGCTCGAGAAAGCCGCTCGCCAGCCCCACCGCCACGCAGTTCCTCTTCCAGAACATCTCCCGGTGGCCGGCGCGGATCGGGATCTTGCGCACCGGCAGATCCTGGTGCTGCGGGCCGATGTAGTTGAGCAGCGTCTCGCGCGCCGCCTCCTCGCTCTGGTGGCGGCTCGAGTACACATAGCCCACCCCGCGGCGGGTGGGCAGGCAGATATCCCAGGTCCAGCCGGCCTCGTGCGCCGTCGAGAGCGTCTGCGAGGCCATGGGCGCATCGGGCGCGTCGAACGGCACCTGCACGGCGAGTGCCGTATCGCAGAAGAGCACATCGCTGCAGGACTTGAAGCCCACCCCGAGCGTCTTGCCGATGAGCAGCGCCGAGAAGCCGCTGCAGTCGATGAATAGATCCCCGAGGATCTCCCCCGCCTGCCGGGTCAGGACCCCCTGGATGTCCCCGCTCTCGTGCTGATTGACCTGCACGATATCGGCCAGCACGTGCCGCACCCCCAGCTTGTCCGTGCAATGCCGGGCGAGGAAGGGCGCGAACTTGCCCGCGTCCAGGTGGTAGGCGTAATTGGCCGGGCCGCGGTACTCCGCGTGGGCGATGGTCTTCGGCGCCAGCCCCTCATCGCAGAGCCGCCCCTGGGGAGAGACGAAATCGCAGAAGCTCCTCCCCTGTCCCGCGCGCATCCAGTGCGGCACGAGGTTCAGCTGCGAGAAGCCCTGCGGAACCATCAGCGGATGGTAGTAGTAATCCTGCGGCCCACCGGTGGTCCAGCCGGTGAACTTGCCTCCCTGCTTGAATGCCGCATCGCACTCCCTGAAGAGTGCGGTCTCCGAGACGCCAATCCCGGCAAGGGACGAGCGCATCGTCGGCCACGTCCCTTCCCCGACGCCGACGATCTTGATGTCCGGCGACTCGATCAGCGTCACGGACAGGCCGCCCGCCTTCATCCGAGCTTGATGGCGGGCGGCGATGATGCCTGCGGTGAGCCAGCCGGCGGTTCCTCCGCCGACGATGACGACCGCCTTGACGGGTTGGGTCACCTTCAGAACTTGGCGCGGACTCCCAGCGAGAAGTTACGCCCGTAGTTCACCAGGTTCAACGTCTGGTCCTCGAACCGCCCGTAGGTGTGGTAGATCGAGTCCGTCAGGTTGATGGCGTCGAAGTACACCTGCACGTGCTTGGTGAGGTCGTACTGCGTGCTGAAGTCCAGCTCCGTCGAAGCCGCGAGGTACACCGGCTCGTTGCCGAACGCGCCGCCGCCTTGCTCCTGGCCGAGGCCCAGCAACTGGCTACCCTGCCACTGCAGCGCCAACCGGGCCTCCAGGCCGTGAGCCTGGTAGAAGCCGATGAAGTTCGCCGAGTTGCCGAGGCCGGTCACGCCGAACTGGTTCGACGTTGTGCTGTAGTTGTTGAAGTTCGCGTTGGTGTGCACGTAGGTGCCGTTGATCTGCATACCGAAGCCGAGCCACAGCATCTGCTGCCAGGTGACTTCGATACCGTTCACGTCGGCCTTGCCCGCGTTCGTGTAGGTGCTCTCCGCAAACTCCGCCAGCTTGCCGCAGGTGGGGTCGGTGAAGGTCGTGGTGCCCGAATACGTGCAGGGCGCCGTGTCGATGATGCCCGGGACGGTGACGTCCACCACGTTCGCGGCCGGGAAGTCCTTCACATCCTTGTAGAACACCTCGCCCGACAGGTAGTCGTTCGGGGCGTAATACCACTCCGCGCCGAGCAGCGCGTTGTCGGACGTGTACGGCATCAGGTCCGGGTTGTTACCCGTCGCAGTCAGCGCGTTGACGCGTCCGCCATAGGTCGTGTTCGGGATGAGCTGCCCGTTGGGCGGGGCGGACTCCGTCTTCGACACGTCGAGCCGCAGCTTGAAGTCCTGCGTGACCATGAGGTTCAGGTCCAGGGCCGGCAGGAAGTAGCCGTAGTTGTTGTGCACATCCGTGTAGGTGTTCGTGCCCGTGGGGAAGTCATACGCCGTCGGATCCCCGGCGCCTTCCCACACCACGCCCGTCAGCGGCGCGGCGATGCCCGCGATGTCCTCGTCGGTCCTCTCGTACCGCAGGCCGAGCCTGGTGTTGAGGGTCATGCCGCCGAGGTCGAAGTCATGCGTAGCGACGAAGAACGGCGCATAGTTCTTGCGGTCGACGTGCTGCAGCGCGCCCGGCTGGAACGCCGCCGGGAATCCATCGGCCGCGCCCGACCACACCGGGTATCCGGCCGTCGGCGCCCAGCCGGAATCGGCCGGCTGCGTCAGCAGGTAGTTCAGCACCGCATACGGACTGTAGGCCAGGAGGCTTCCCGGCAGATTGCTCTGGCCGCTGTAGCCCGGCATCCAGTTGCTGAGGTTCACGACCGAGAAGAGCGACGACGGCAGGACGACGCCCTGCGCCGGGTTGGCGGCGGTGGCGCCCGGGTCCGAGGCCGGTCCATAGCCGCCCCAGATCTCCCAGTAGTTGTTCTGGAAGGTGCTCCACTGCGAGCTGTTCCACAGGTCATCCAGGTACTGGACGCCGAAGTTCACCTTGGTGCTGCCCGAGTGCCAGGTGGCATCGAGCTTCGCCTCGTTGATCCGGTCGGAGTTCTCCTGGATCTGCACCGGCAGATCGTGCGAGCCGACGATGAAGGGGTCGAGGCCGTCGTAGTTCGGGGAAATGACGGCGCTCGAGCCGCTGGCCGTGGTGTTCGGACCCACCGCGCTCCAGTACGGCAACACGTTGCTGTTGGTGTTGAGGGTCAGGCCGCCGGTGTACTCGTTGATGGTGTCACCGTAGCCCTCATCGGCGTCGATATCGGTGTAGTCCCCATTCGGGTTGTACAGCGACTCCGACTGGTCGGCATCCAACTCCGCTTCCCAGTGGTCGTTGACGTCCCATACCACGTTGATGCCCGGGGTGTTCGTGGTGATGTAATTGTCGGCCACGAACGAGTTGAAGTCCGTCGGACCCGTGTCCATGAAGCTGGTGATGGTGCCGTTGCTGTCCAGCGTCGAATCCGGGAATTCGCCGAACCAGGTGCTGCGCTGATAGCGCTGATCGTGCTCGTCATCGGACGAGTAGTTGTCATCCAGCGTGACCAGCACGTTGTCGTTCGGATGCCACTGCAGCGATGCCCGCGCATCCCGGCGGATCGAGTCGATGTACTCCTGGTACATCGCCATGTCCTGCGGGTACCACACGGGCACGGCGCTGTTGCCGGCCGCACCGGCTCCCACCGTCGCGCAATCGGTGTTGCCGAAAGCGGTGGTGTAATTGGCGGCCAGGTCGGAGCAGGGGAAGGAGGTGTCGCCCTTCCAGCCGACGATGTCCTGGTGCTGGTTCTCGTACTGATCCTGGAGATAGTCGCCATCGAGCAGGAAGCCGAACTGGCCGTCGGCCGAGGTGTCGCTCCACAGGGCGCCGAAATTGGGCGTGCCCTGGTCGGCATTGGAGTTCAGGTCCTCCTGGTAGTAGCTCTCGATGTGCAGGCCGGGGTTGTCGAAGGGATTCGGGAACTTGACGTTGGTCGTCGAGGCGATGTTGCCCGAGGACAGGCTGAAGTCCGGGGTCTTCATCACGTCGATCTCACCGACGTAGATGGAGCTGAAGTCCTGGAAGTCGAACACCTGGCCGTTGCCCGAGGCGATCTGCCGGCCTTCGATCAGCACCTCGTTGAACG
>JASHVV010000223.1 GCA_030044385.1 Gammaproteobacteria bacterium | reverse complement strand
GGTGGATCGCGCCGCCGCGGGCGCGGCATGCGCCAGGGTCACCGCGGGCGCATGAGCCCAGCGCCAGGGCTGCAGGCGCCAGAGCCCGAAGCTGCCGGCGGCCAGCAGCGCCGCCAGCACGGCCGTTCCCGCCCACGGCAGCCACGGCGGGGTGAACCGCTTGCCGAAGACCTCCGCGGCCGCGCTGCGCACCAGCGGTCCGGTGATGTGGTGGCGATCCGTCGAGTAACCTCCAAGGAGCGCGCGATCGCAGATCACGTTGATCACCCGCGGCACGCCGTCCGACAGCCGGTAGATCTCCTCCAGCGCGAAGCGGTTGAAGATGTCGGCGGTCGCCCCCGCGACGCGCAGGCGGTGGCGCACGTACGCCGTGGTCTCCTCCGTGCTGAGCGGGCTCAGGTGATACCGCCCGGTGATGCGCTGCGCGAGCTGGCGCAGCTCGTTGCGCGCGAGCAGCTCGCGCAGCTCCGGCTGGCCGATGAGGATGATCTGCAGCAGCTTCTGCGTGTTGGTTTCCAGGTTGGTCAGCAGCCGCACCTGCTCGAGCACGTCGGGAGCGAGGTTCTGCGCCTCGTCGACCACCAGCACCACCCGGCGCCCGCCGGCGTGAGCTTTCAGCAGGTACTGGCTCAGGATGTCGACCAGGTCCTTCAGGCTCTGCGTCGCCGAGTCGGGCACCCCGATGCCGAGCTCCTCGCAGATGGTGAGCAGGAATTCCGGCGCCGTCATCCGCGGATTGAGGATGAGGGCGATCTCCGCGTTCTTCGGCGCCTGCGCCAGGAGCGAGCGCACGATCGTGGTCTTGCCCGTGCCGACTTCGCCCGTGAGCTGGACGAAGCCGCCCGCCTCGTGGATGCCGTAGAGCAGGTGCGCCATGGCTTCCGCGTGCCGCTCGCTGAGATACAGATAGCGGGGGTCGGGGGTGATGGAGAACGGCTTTTCGTTGAGGCCGAAGAATGCGAGATACATGGAAGAAAGAAATCTACTCGATCGTATTGCCGCGCCGCAGCGCGTCGCGCCCGAACCGCGCGCGCACCTCGTCGAGCGCGGCATCGAGGCGCGGGTCGCGGGCGTGCCTGTCCACCGGGTCCACCGGGCCGGCCGGGCGCGACTCCCGGCCGGCATCGAAAAGGCCGAGCTGCGCGGCCGGGCTCAATTCGCTCAAGACCACCCCCAGGAGCCGAAGTTTCGCACCGGAGTGCTCGGCGAGCCAGCGCGAGAGCAGCTCCCGGGCGACATTGCGCAGCGTGAGCCCCTCGTGGGTGGGCGGGGCGATCGCCCGCTGCCGCGTGAATGTCGCGAAATCATGGCGGCGGATCTTGACCCCCACCCGTCCCGCCACGAACCCGCGGGCCCGCAGCCGCTCGCAGGCGAGGTCCGCCAGCCGACAGAGCTGCGCATCCAGCCGGCCCGGATCGGCGAGGTCGTGCGGGAAGGTGTCCTCCGCGCTCAGCGACTTCTCCTCCAGATCGGGCTGCACGGGCCGATCGTCGACGCCCGCCGCCCGCTCGCGCATCCGCGGCGTATCGCGGCCGAAGAGCGGCCAGAGCGCGGCATCCGTCGCCGTCCGCAGCTCACCGAGCGTGCGCAGCCCCGCAGCTTCGACCTTCTCCCCCAGCTTGCGCCCGAGCCCAGGGAGGCGCCGCACCGAGAGCGGGTCCAGCACCTGGCGGATGCGCTCCTCGGGCACGATCGTCAGTCCATCGGGCTTGTCGAGATCCGAGGCGATCTTGGCGACCAGCTTATTGGTCGCGACGCCAACCGAGGCGGTCAGGCCGGTGCGCGCGCGGATGCTGTCCTTGATTCGCCGGGCGATCGCGGCGGACGCGCCGAGCAGCGCCTGGCTCTGGGTGACATCGAGGTACGCCTCGTCGAGGGAGAGGCCCTGGACGAGGGGAGTGATCTCGTGAAACACGCCGAACACCCTCCCCGAGACCTCCTTGTAGCGCTGCATGCGCGGCGGGATGCAGATCGCTCCGGGGCAAAGGCGCAGCGCCGTGTGCATCGGCATCGCCGACCGGACGCCGAACCTGCGAACCTCGTAGCTCGCCGCGGCAACCACGCCACGCCCGCCGGGCCACCCCACGATGACCGGCTTGCCGACGAGCTCCGGGTTGTCGCGCTGCTCCACCGACGCGTAGAACGCATCCATGTCGACGTGGAGGATGGCGCGAATCACGGCGAGGACGCGGCGATGCGGCCGGCGCTCATGTCGCGCTCACACGGCCCGGACAGTGGCCCTGACGTCGGCCTCAGCCGCCGGCTCCCGCTCGCCGCGCGCGTGCGCTCCGAGCTCGTGCGGCGCGAAGTCATCCACGTGGACCAGATGCATCACCTTGCGGTCGTAATCACGCAGCGCCGCCGCCTCGGTAGCGGAGATCAGGCCCAGCGCGAGCGCCTGTTGGATCTGGCCGGGCAGGTCGAGGGCCGTGATCCGGCCGGTCTTGACACCCTCCACGCGGATGCGTTTCTCGAGAGGCTCGAGCGTCTCCGCGAGCCGCAGGGCTTCCTCGAGCAGCCCGAGCGGGTTGCCGGGCTCCAGCGTCCAGTAGATGTGTTGGCAGACCCGCTCGCGCGAGTCGCCGGGGCGGGTCACGAGCTCCGCGA
>JASHVV010000027.1 GCA_030044385.1 Gammaproteobacteria bacterium | reverse complement strand
GTGAGCTGCAGCCGGGCGACCTTCTCGTCGAGGTGCTTCGGCAAAACATACACGCCGACCGGGTACCGGTCCGGATGGCCGTAAAGCTCGATCTGCGCCAGGGTCTGGTTGGCGAAACTCGAGCTCATCACGTAGCTCGGGTGGCCGGTCGCGCAGCCGAGGTTCACCAGCCGGCCCTCGGCGAGCAGGATCAGGCGCCGGCCGTCGGGGAAGATCACGTGATCGACCTGCGGCTTGATGTTCTCCCACGTGTAGCGCTTGAGGCTGGCGACGTCGATCTCGTTGTCGAAGTGGCCGATGTTGCACACGATGGCGTTGTTCTTCATGGCCTGCATGTGCGCGTGCGTGATGACGTGGAAATTCCCCGTGGCCGTGACGAAGATGTCGGCACATCCGGCCGCATAGTCCATCGTGACCACCCGGTAACCTTCCATGGCCGCCTGCAGGGCGCAGATCGGGTCGATTTCCGTCACCCAGACCTGGGCGGCGAGCGCCCGCAGCGCCTGCGCGCAGCCCTTGCCCACGTCGCCGTAGCCGCAGACCACGGCGATCTTGCCCGCCACCATGACGTCGGTGGCGCGCTTGATGCCGTCGACCAGCGACTCGCGGCAGCCGTAGAGATTGTCGAACTTGCTCTTGGTGACGGAGTCATTGACGTTGATGGCGGGGAACGCGAGCGTGCCTTCCTTCGCCATCTGGTAGAGGCGCTTGACGCCCGTGGTCGTCTCCTCGGTCACGCCCCTGATGTGGCGGATGCGGGTGGAGTACCACCTGGGATCGGCTTTCAGCTTCGCCTGAATGGCCGCATGGAGAGCCGCCTCCTCCTCGCTCTCGGGCCGGCCGATCACCGCCGGCTCGCTCTCCGCGCGCACGCCGAGATGCATGAGCAGGGTTGCATCGCCGCCGTCGTCGAGGATCATGTTGGTGTAGCCGCCGTCCGGCCAGTCGAAGATCCGGTGCGTATAGTCCCAGTAGTCGGCGAGCGACTCGCCCTTCCAGGCGAATACCGGGGTGCCGGCGGCCGCAATGGCGGCGGCGGCATGGTCCTGGGTCGAGAAGATGTTGCAGGACGCCCAGCGCACGCGCGCACCGAGCGCCTGCAGCGTCTCGATGAGGACGGCGGTCTGGATGGTCATGTGCAGGGAGCCGGTGATACGCGCGCCGGCCAGAGGCTGCGACGGCGCAAACTCCTCGCGGATGGCCATCAGCCCCGGCATCTCCGTCTGGGCGATCAGGATCTCCTTGCGGCCCCAGTCGGCGAGCGCGAAGTCGGCGACTTTGCAGTCTCCCCTGCTGTCACCCAGAGTGGCGGTGGATTTGAGTGTGGCGTTCATGGGTCTAATGCTCCAATGACTTGGGCGAGCGCCGTATGTGAATCGCGCGCGGCTCTGAGCCTGGCAGCCGGACGGGAGCGAGGCTCCCGGCAGGTCTGTCGCAACGCTCCTCAGAGACGCCGCGCCGCCGCACCGCTGCGACGGCTGGATGCGTCTGGCACCGCAGGGGGCGGCGACGATGCCGCCGCCCCCCGGGCGCCGATATTCAAGCCGCCCTGGCGCTCTTTGCCTCGCCGCCCAGCGCGGCCGCGCGGTCGGTCCGCTCCCAGGTGAACTCGGGCTCCGTGCGGCCGAAGTGACCGTAGGAGGCGGTCTTCTGGTAGATCGGACGCGCCAGATCGAGCATCTCGCGCAGGCCGAAGGGCGTCAGGTCGAAGGTCTTGCGCACGAGCGCGGTCAGCCGCTCGCGGGACAGGCGGCTCGTGCCGAAGCTCTCCACCATGACGGAGGTCGGCTCCGCGACGCCGATGGCATAGGAAAGCTGCACCTCGCAGCGCTCCGCGAGACCCGCCGCAACCACGTTTTTCGCCACATAACGCGCAGCGTAAGCCGCGGACCGATCGACCTTGGAGGGATCCTTGCCGGAAAACGCCCCGCCGCCGTGACGGGCGTAGCCGCCATAGGTGTCGACGATGATCTTGCGGCCCGTCAGGCCGCAATCTCCCACGGGTCCGCCGACGACGAACCGCCCTGTCGGGTTGATATGGAATTTGGTGCGCTTATCGAGCCACTTGGCCGGCAGGACCGGCTTGAGGATCTCCTCCATCACGGCCTCGCGCAGCGTCCGGATCGGAACGTCCGGGCTGTGCTGGGTCGAGAGCACCACGGCCTCCAGGCCGACGGGCCGGTCGTCCTCGTAGCGCAGCGTGACCTGGCTCTTCGCGTCCGGACGCAGCCAGTCGAGCTTCCCGGACTTCCTGACCTGGGCCTGGCGCTTGACCAGGCGATGGGCCAGGGTGATGGGCGCCGGCATGAGCACGTCCGTCTCGTTGGTGGCATAGCCGAACATCATTCCCTGGTCGCCCGCGCCCTGCTTGCGCTCGTCCTTGCGATCGACACCCTGTGCAATGTCCGGGGACTGCTTGCCGATGATGTTGAGGACACCGCAACTGGCGCCGTCGAAGCCCATCTCAGAGGAGTCGTAACCGATATCGAGCACGGTCTTGCGCACCAGCGCCTCGACGTCGACCCAGGCGCTCGTCGTCACCTCGCCTGCCACGATCACCACACCGGTTTTGACCAGCGTCTCGCAGGCCACGCGACCGCGGGGATCCTCCTTGAGGATGGCGTCGAGCATGGCGTCCGAGATTTGATCGGCCACCTTGTCGGGGTGCCCCTCGGAGACCGATTCGGAGGTAAAGAGATAGTCGTTGGCCATGTATCGGGTTCCTGCTCTTGAATGGAGTGTAAGTGGCTCGAGGCGCTGCACCCGCTCAGTGGCGCGCGCTGAGCCCCGCACGGGAGGCCGCAGCCTCGCCAAAGCTTTCCGCCAGACGCTGCTCGAGCTGCTCGGGCGTCGCCCGGTGATTCTGCGTGCCGCGTGACTCTATCTTCAACGCGCCCATCACGGCCGCGATCCGGCCCGTGGTCTCGTGATCGAGGCCGTGCATCAGCCCGTGCAGGAGTCCTGCCCGGTAGGCGTCCCCGCATCCCGTGGGATCGACCACGGCGCCGGCCCTGGCGCAGGGGATATCGAACTGCCGATCGCGGGTGTGAATGACCGAGCCCTTGTGGCCGCGCGTCACGATGAGCGCCTCGACCCGTTTCGTCAGGTCGCGCACGGTCCAGCCGGTCTTCTGCTGCAGCAGCTGCCACTCGTAGTCGTTGACAGCCACCCACCGGGCCTGCTCGATGAAGCGATCGAGGTCGGCCGCATCGAACATCGGCAGCCCCTGTCCGGGGTCGAAGATGAAGGGAATGCCCAGCGCGGCGAACTGTTCCGCATGCTCGATCATGCCCTGGCGCCCGTCGGGAGCCACGATCCCGATGGCGACGTCCCGGGCCTCCGCCACCCTGTTGAGGTGTGCGTGCTGCATGGCGCCCGGGTGGAAGGCGGTAATCTGATTGTCGTCGCGATCGGTCGTGATGAATGCCTGGGCGGTGAGCTCCGAGTCGACCACCCGCACGTGCTCGAGCGGCAGGCCGATGCGCTCCATCCACTCCCGGTACGGTCCGAAGTCCCGCCCGACGGCGGCCATGGGAACGGCCGGATCCCCGAGCAGGCGCAGGTTGTAGGCAATATTGCCGGCGCAGCCGCCGAATTCCCGGCGAAGCTCGGGCACGAGGAATGACACATTGAGGATGTGGATCTGCTCCGGGAGGATGTGCTCGCGGAAGCGCCCGTCGAAGATCATCAGCGTATCGAATGCAGCCGACCCACAGATCAGCGCCCGGCGTGGGAGGTTTCTCATAAGAACCTCCAATGATAAGTTTTACGGTCGGCGGTGGCTATAGACCGCCGGGCGGGACGGCCGCCGGGGCTGCCGGGGGCTCGGCAGCGGCCATCAGGGCCACCCCGCGCAGCGCCAGCTCGCTGAGGCCCGCGCCCTGGCGCTCCTCGTAGTAAGCGATCATCTGCCGCCGCATGCGCGGCTCCCAGTAGCGCCTGAGGTGCCCCGCGACATCGTGGGCAGCCTGCTCCGCGTCCGGCTCCGCGGCGAAATAGGCGCCGATCTCGTTGGCCATCTTGATCAGAAGATCGATATT